>CAMDWC010000080.1 GCA_945878825.1 Haliscomenobacter hydrossis DSM 1100 | reverse complement strand
AGGAGGTACGCTTGCGTTAGAAATGGGTCCTCATCCTTTTAAATAACAGCTATACCGCATGATAATTAATACCAATTCTTAGCCTTTCTTTATGACCCATTACTTTAAATTTATATCTGTATTGTTTTTTTGCGCATCCATTTCAAATTTGAATGCTGCTGTAACGCTACCCAATTTTTTTAGCAATAACATGGTATTGCAAAGAGGTGAAAAAATTGCTGTCTGGGGAAATGCTTCCCAAGGCGAAAGAGTTACCGTAACATTAGGCGTTAACCGTGCCGAAACCATAACTGGTAGCGATGGGAAGTGGATGGTAAAGCTTAAACCCATGAAAGCCGGAGGCCCTTATACGCTTAATATAACGGGAGACAATAGTGTAGAATTTTCAAATGTGCTGTTGGGTGATGTCTGGATATGTGCAGGTCAGTCTAATATGGAATTGCCGGTACGGAGGGTTAAAGACTCGAAGAAAGAAATCGAAAGCGCTGATTATCCACAAATAAGACTTTTTACCGTTGACCATTCTGCAAATGCAGAAAGTACAAGAGATAATGTGGATGGAGAATGGTTGATGTGTAATCCCGTTACAGTAGATCGTTTTTCAGCGGTTGCGTACTTTTTTGGCAGAGAATTATACAAAGAAATCAATGTCCCGATTGGCTTGATTGATGTTGGATGGAATGCTACGCGGATAGAGGCCTGGACAAGCAGAAAAGCATTGATGCGTGTTGATGCAGGGAAAAAGGAGGTAGAGGCATTCCCTGCTATCAGTAAAATCAGTGACGAAAACGGGTTGCTTAATTATAATGCCCAGGTGCTGGAATACCAAAAAGCGGTAGCATCTGGTGACTCAACCAAAGCGAAACCCAATTTATTTAGGCCAATGAGCAGGGATCCTTATGCTATATCTTCTCTCTACAATTACATGATTTACCCTTTTACTTCATA
This sequence comes from Haliscomenobacter hydrossis DSM 1100, assembly GCA_945878825.1. Lineage (GTDB taxonomy): Bacteria > Bacteroidota > Bacteroidia > Chitinophagales > Saprospiraceae > BJGN01. The sequence goes on along the minus strand of CAMDWC010000080.1, from coordinate 11,099 downwards.
CGGTATCAAAGGAGTCATTTGGTACCAGGGAGAAGCCAATTCAAAATCAAAACAAAATGCAATTGATTACAGACAGTTTCTTCCCAACATGATCAGCAGCTGGAGAGAAGCTTGGAATCAAGGGGACTTTCCATTTTTGTTTGTACAGCTTCCTAATTTTGAATCGGAACTATTCTGGCCGGATATGAGAGAATCTATGTTACAAACCTATCTCGCTGACAAAAATACCGGGATGGCTGTAACGATAGATATTGGGATGGAAAAAGACATACATCCCTGGAACAAGCAGGATGTGGGTTACAGATTGTCTTTACAGGCACTGGATATTGCGTATAAACAAAAGAACATGGTTTCGCAGGGGCCAATATTCACGTCGATGAAGGTAGAAAACAGTGAAGCAATATTATCATTCAATCATATTGGCAGCGGATTGCAATCCAGTGTGAAAGAACTAGTGGGATTTAAAATTGCTGGCCTTGATAAACGCTTTTATGATGCAAGCGCTTCTATTGTAAATGGGAAAGTTGTTGTGTACAGCAGTTTTGTTAAAGAACCTGTTGCTGTTAGGTATGGCTGGGAAAATAATCCTACATGCAGTTTGTTCAATAAAGAAAAATTACCAGCCAGTCCATTTCGAACCGATAAGTGGGATTAATATCAATAAGATGATAACAGAAATAATAAGTCGATAAAAAAAACAAGTATGCATAGATATTTATTAATAATAGCAATCTTTCTTTTCTCCTGTAGCAAGTCAATAAATAAAAGTACTGTTACATCAGTAGATGAACAGAAACCAACCAATAACAATAGTCTGCTATCATGGAAACCTGTTGGGGGCAGAATAATGACAACTTGGGGTGAAGCGGTTAGGCCTGAAAACGTATTGAGTGAATATCCACGGCCTCAGTTCAGTCGTAAAAATTGGCTTAACCTGAATGGCTTGTGGGACTATTCCATTACACCTAAAAATGAAGCAGCGCCAAACGCCTATCAAGGAAAGATATTGGTTCCTTTCTGCGTGGAATCTGCACTTTCTGGAGTTGGAAAAAAAGTTGATCCTTCTAGCAGAATTTGGTATAAAAAAACCTTTTCAATTCCTGAGAAATGGAACCAACAAAACATCATTCTGAATTTCGGCGCAGTCGATTATGAAACACATGTATTTGTGAATGACGCGCTAGTGGGTTCGCATAAAGGAGGGTTTGATGGTTTCTTTTTTGATATAACTGAGTATCTGAAACCGGGTGAAAATACATTGGTTTTATCGGTATACGATCCTACAACCTGGGAAGAAATTCCAACAGGGAAACAAAGACTTGTTGATGGAGGCATTTGGTACTCGGCTGTTTCTGGTATTTGGCAGACGGTCTGGTTAGAACCCGTAAGTCCAGAATTGTTTCTTGAAGAACTTAAAGTAACGCCAAATATTGATAGGGGAGAAGTTACCATTGAAACACATACAAATTATGCTTTTTATGGCAATGGATATGGCGTCAAACTTTCGGTTCTATCTAAAGGACAAGAAATTGCAAGTGTTTTGTCTCCCATAAACCATGAGGCTGTTTTAAAAATCCCATCACAACATCTGTGGTCACCAGACGATCCATTTCTTTATGACCTCAACATTCAACTGTACAAGCTTGAAGTTCCTGTGAAGGATGATAAACAAGTTAAAGTAAAAGAACTGGCATTTGAGGATATAAAAACAGTAGGCGTTCCCCTTGATGTTGTAGATAGTTATTTCGGAATGCGGAAAATGTCGTTAGGTAAAGGGATAAATAATCAGCCAGTGATGTACCTGAACAATAAGCCTCTTTTTCAAAACGGCACACTTGACCAAGGATGGTGGCCTGATGGATTGCATACACCCCCTAGTGAAGAGGCTATGCTGTTTGACCTGAAATTTTTGAAAGAGGCAGGTTTCAATATGCTAAGGAAGCACATGAAAGTAGAGCCCGCACGCTATTATTACAACGCAGATAAACTAGGCTTATTGATTTGGCAGGATATGCCTTCTTCGGGAAGCACTCCAAAAGGTACACGAACTGCACAATTTACAGGACCATCTGGTACACGCGATATTTTTAAAAAAGCGTCATCCGCAGCGCAGTTTGAGCTTGAATACCGTAGGATAATCCGTATGCTTTATAATCATCCCAGTGTGGTTAGTTGGGTTACGTTTAATGAGGGTTGGGGACAATATGAGACGGGACGACTTACCGAATATGTTAGGGGATTAGATCAAACCAGGTTAATTAATTCCGTAAGCGGATGGACATTACTCGATTTTGGAGATGTATATGACATACATACGTATGAAGCAATTCCTAAAGCCCCAAAAAACATGCAAAACCGGGCGATTGTGGTGGGTGAATACGGTGGAATCGGATATGCCATAAAAGGCCATTTATGGAACACAAATGCAACAGGTTGGGGCTATCAGAGCTACGAGGATACTGAAAAACTGACCGATGCCTACCGTAAAAAATTTACGGAGATCATCAGACAAAAACGAGAAGTAGGTATTAGTGCCGCAGTGTATACACAGACAACTGATGTTCAGGGAGAATCGAACGGACTTTTGACTTACGACCGTAAAGTGATCAAAATACCTGTAAATACCCTTAAAAAGATACATCAGCCAGTATTTGAATGATTATGGGCATCCTATGGTAAGTCGAAACACCAGGTGTACGTTAATTATACGTTAACATTTTTTTGGATTATAAACCAAAAAATAACTAAATTCAGTTTAAGTTAACGGACATGCCTATTTCTGAAAATAGTTATTATATTGAATTGTGGGAAATGTTTATTTCTCAAGATAACCAAGAGTCCTTGTCTATTATCTATAAGGACCATTTTGATCTTTTATACAATTTTGGATTTAAGTACACCTCTGATACGGATGCGATTGAGAATTCCATTCAGAATATTTTTGGCTATTTTCTGAAAAAAAGGAATAAGCTAGGCCCAGTAAACAATATGTCCGGTTATTTAATCCAATGTTTTCGACATGAGTTATACCTAGCGCTCAAAAAACAAAAAAAAATTGTTCTTTGTCAGACAATTCCAGAAGGATATTTTAACCACGACAGTGCTCAGAAAGAAAATGAATCTGAGGAAAAGAGAGATCAGCTGCATCAAACCATGATGGCAATTATAAAAAAGCTTAACCCAAAGCAGCAAAAAATCATTAATCTAAGGTTTATTGAGCGATTTAGTTACAAAGAAATATCTGACATGCTGAACATTTCAGTTGATTCTTGCTATAAATCGGTTTATAGATCTGTCACATCTATCCGTCATGAAGCGGAGAGGGGTTTACCACAGAAGAAAAAATAATTGCGAATCAATGCTTAAGGAGGGTTTGCATGGTTACCCATGTATTAGGTTTGGGGTATGTTTCGACCCAAATCATGTGCTGTTGATCAGTAGAAGTAGAAAAAAGTGAAAATAAAAACAAAAAACTGGGTTTTTCTGTCCAGATTCAACTTTTCCATCACTCTTCTAACCATAATATAGCCTCAAACTGATGAATTTCGATAATTATAAAACTTTTACTGCTCAGGATTTCATATTTGATGAACATTTCAGGGAAATTTTAGCTGGGAAATGGGAACCTAACTATTCGATTGCAGCGCTAAAGGAGGACCTTCCCGAAAAAAGTGTAGAAATTGATCTTGCTCTAAATATGATTAATGATTTGAATGTCACCGTATTCGAGAACTCCGATACCCGGAAATCGGAATTATGGGGCAAAGTTGTGTCCAAGAGAAGCCGTGAAATCCGGTTAAATCTTTTGAGGTATACTGCTGTGGTATTCTTGGTCATTGGGAGTGGGTTTTTTACACTACATCTATCTCAAAATAAATCGGCAATTGATCAATTTGCTTCTTCCCAAAAAATTCCCTTGGGTAAAGAGGTATCGTTGGTAATGTCTGATGGCGAGCAAATTGACATCAACAACAAGGAATCAAGAATTCAATACAACCGTTTGGGAACTTCTATTTTGGTTGACGATACGATCCGGCTTGAACAAAATAACAATACCAATGGCTTCAACCAGATGATTGTTCCTTATGGTAAACGTTCCTATTTGTTGCTTTCAGATGGTACCCAAGTATGGATCAATTCAGGATCAAGATTGGTTTATGCTCCTCAATTCACTGGAGATACCCGCGAGGTATTTCTTGAAGGAGAAGCTTATTTCGAAGTGGCCAAAGATGCAAATAAGCCGTTTTATGTGCGTACAGATGCTTTTACAATCAATGTTCTTGGCACCAAATTTAATGTGAAAGCCTACAAAGATGACATGGAGTATACTACGGTGTTGGTGGAGGGTAAAGTGAGTATGAGAGTTCAGGACCAGTTTTTTTCAAAAGATGTAATTCTTGCACCCAATCAAAAATTGACCCTCATGAAAGGACAAGATGATTTTCAGAGATCCAATGTTGATGAAACAGGTTTTTATACCAACTGGATTTACGGGTATCTCGAATTTAAGAATGCTCATCTAAACGATGTATTAAAAAGTATACAGCGCTATTATAATATTGACATTGAATTAAATACAGGGAATCAATCGAGTATCGTGTCTGGTAAACTTGATTTAAAAAGTGAACCCGATCGGATAATGAATGGATTGGGTCTCTTGTCTCATACCAAAATTATAAAAACTGACAACAAATATGTAGTTCTTGAACAATAATAAAAACCGGTTACTGCACGTAGCATCAGCCGGATCAGCATAAAAATGTTACCCGATAAGTAATAATTCATATTTAAATTAATTAAGTTTATGAAAAAAAATAGAACTGAAAGTCTTTATTTAAATGAGCCTAATCAGACTTATTTATTTAATCATAGAAACCCAATCTTTCTAAAGATGAAATTGCTTAGTATTTTAATGTTTGCCGGAGTGTTTTCAGTTTCTGCCAACTCATATTCGCAGAAAACAAATCTTACTCTTACCCTCCGCAATACTTCGATAACGGAGGCCATTTCTAAAATTGAAAGTTCCAGCGACTTTATTTTTATCTATGACGCTGAAATATTAAATAGCACGAATAAAGTCAGCCTGAATATAAAATCCAAATCAATCGAGTATCTACTGGATCAATTGTTGGTAGGGATCGACGTGAAGTATCTGATCGATGAACGCCAGGTTTTCATTTATAAAAAGGACGATCCCAAAATCCTTGCAGACTATATTGTAAACCGATTACCCAAGCAGGTTAAAGGAACGATAAAAGACAAGCAAGGCTTACCGATACAAGGTGCTACAGTAACGGTAAAGGGTACAAAAATAGCCGTAACTACAGATGCCAACGGAAGTTTTGTTATTGAAATACCCAATGATGCAAAAACACTTGTTGTTTCATTCATTGGTATGGAAACGCAAGAATTAGCGGTTACTGAAAATGTAAACCTTACTATCGTAATGATCGAATCGTCTATTGTGCTCGATGAAATCGTAACAGTAGCTTTAGGCTATGGTGTAACAACCACCCGCGAAAAAATGACTGGCTCTATTGCCACCGTGAATCCAAAACAATTGATGGATCGTGGTGCGGTTACAACTCCTTTGGGTCTGTTAACAGGACTTGCAACAAACGTGCGGGTTACAGCCGCCAACTCACTGCCAGGAACCTCTCCGAGCATCCAGATTCGTGAAGTGTCTTCCTGGAAAACCGGGGGCGATGGAGTGTTATTTGTTATTGATGGAGTAATCAGAGACCAAGAGGCATTTCAGGCTTTAAATCCAAATGACATTGAAAACCTGAGCATACTAAAAGATGCTGCTTCGGCTGCAATTTACGGTATGAAGGCAGGAGATGGAGTAGTTTTGGTAACTACCAAAATGGGGAAACGAGGAAAATTAACCATTAATTACGGTTTTTCTTACGCTTCAAGTAACCCTATCTTAAATTTCAAGAAGCTGAACGCCTATGATTATGCGTTGCAACAGAACAAGTGGCACACCATGGCAGGTAGAGTCACAAATGCAAGTGATTATTATTTGCCATATGAATTAGAATATTTTAAAACCAATTCCTTTAATGCACTTGATGATTTTTGGTCAAATCCTCGTTCAACAAATCATAACATCTCTGCAGGCGGTGGAACAGAAAGCGTAAGATATTTCATTTCAGGAAGTTTTAATACAACCGATCAGCCTTCATTAGGCGTTGGTTATGATAAAAGTACCCTTTTGGCAAAAATCGAAAACAAGATCGGCAAACGGTTAACATTAAACTTCAGGATGTCTGCTTCATGGGATAAGACTTCACGTCCGGCAGGTGATATTGCAGGTGGTGGATTAAGCTTTGGTAGCCTTTTAACACGACCAGCTATTTCTCCATATTACAAAATAATTGATGGCGTTACCTATCCAATGGATGCTACAGTAGCTTCAGTTATGTTAGGAAAGGGTGGTTATAGCAAATATAATAATGCCTTTATTAATCCAATGGCATCAGTAAGTTACAGAATTCCAGGAATCGATGGCTTATCTGCAAGTGCACAGTTTGCTTATAACAGCAAATTTTCAAAAGATAAACAGTATAATGTTTCTCCTTATTATTATAAATTTATTTTCGACAGACACATTCCAACTGATAATTTCGATTACGCAGGATCATTTGGCTGGAAAACTAGAAATGTTCAAGGTAATAATACCTATGCAAGTTTAACACAGAATTATGGATCAGGAAATAGTTATCAAGGCAATTATCAACTTAACTATGCCCGTGTTTTTGGCAAGCACCGTGTTTCTGCATTTGGCGGATACGAATTCCGCGGTAGCGAAGGAGATTTCATACAAGCCTATCGTCGGGGATATGCCCTCCAATCTTTTGATCAGATAAGTGGAGGAAGTTCTGATATCAATAACCAACAGACCAGCGGTGATATTACCGCACAAGAAGGAATGGGTTCATGGATTGGTCGATTAGATTATGATTTTAACGGTAAGTATATTATTGGAGCTACCATGCGCCGTGATGGTTCTTACAAATTTGCTCCCGATCAAAGATGGGGTAATTTCCCTGCGGTTTCTGCGGCATGGATTGTATCAAAAGAATCATTTTTTAAACCTTTAACTTCTCTTTTTAGCACCTTTAAGATAAGAGGTTCTTGGGGTATAACTGGTACAGATAGAACTAATCCATGGCAATGGAGGGATGCATTTTCAGGTGGTTCGCAAAGTAGTCAAGGAAGCACTATTTTCCCTACTATAAGTACATCTGTAGTTCCTAATCCGTTAATTACTTGGGAAAAAAATGCTAATTACAACTTAGGATTAGATTTCGGGATGATGAACAATGCGCTGACCTTCAAATTTGAAGGGTGGTACAAAAAAACTACCGATATTTTATCAAATAGATTGTTGTCTACACCTTCAATAGTTGGAGCAGCTTTGCCTGACGTGAACTATGGTGTGATGAGTGCCAGAGGGCTGGAGTTTACCACAGATTACCAATCAAAAATTGGGAAACTAAATTTTTCTGTTGGAGGAAATATTTCCTATAATGAGAACAAAATTCTGGTTAAAGATCAGGCTGCCGGACAGCGGGAATACGATAATGAAGTTGGATTTCCTTCTTACCGTATCAGGGCTTGGAATATACTTGTCAACAAAACTGGCAAGGGCGTAATTAGAACTGTAGCGGAAGCAGAAAGGTTAATGGCTGAAAACGCCGTTGGCGCAACATATTATAGAACTGCAGGTACGCAGATTCAACCTGGTATGGTATATGCTCAGGATAAACGCGGAAGCAATAACACACTTGCTGCCAATACCCCTGATGGGAATGTGAATCAAGACGGACCTGATGATCGTCAATGGATTCCTGGTAAATATGGTTCGCCAAGAATAAATTTTGGGTTAAACATTACTGCCGAGTATAATGGACTTGAACTAAATGCAATCGCTGCAGGTACTGGAGCGCATTGGAGAGGTTGGGACAGGGGTTTAACCTCACAATTTCAGCTGTTCACCGACTTTTGGCCTAACGAATGGACTCCTTCCAATATAAACGGAGATCCAAGCCCACTTTATTCTGGAGCAGGTTCATGGCCAGGCGGTGGTACAGACAAGGTAAGTACATTGAATATATATAACATGGGCTTTCTTCGAGTAAAAAATATTTCTTTGGCTTACAATATTCCCACAAAGCTTACAAAAAAAGTAGGAATTGAGCGATTCAAAGTATACATGAATATGGAGAATCCATTTATGATTTATAAATTGGCTCCAAGAGTAATGGATCCTGAATCTGCTGAAACTGTGATTTATCCAATACTGAGAAGCTATTCTCTTGGTTTTAATATCACACTCTAAGCATAAAATTGGTTATCAACTTTTACACATAAAAAATAGGTAATGAAAATAAATAATAGTAAACACATCATGGCTTTTCTGGCAATGACATTGGCTTTCATGTCATGTAAAAAAGTTTTTGAAGATATTGATCAATATAAGAGTCTTACCCCCGAAGCAGTGTGGAATGATGCTGATTATACCACCCAATACGTAAATAAGTTTTATGGTAATTTGTACTCTGATTTAACAAAGAATGACGCCCCTGCAACCGAGGAGTTTGGTATGTGGCAGCAACGTATCTGGACAACATTTAATACCAATCAAATAAATGCTGGAAGTGCTTCAGGTATTCAGGCATATGAGTCGTTTACAAAAGCTTATGCAGACATTCGCGATTTGAATAGATTCTTTGAGAATGTTGATAAGGGAACGTATACTACCAAAAATCTATTAAAGGGTCAGGCATTTTTCATAATGGCACACCGTTATTTCAGATTAGTTAAAACTTTTGGTGGAGTTCCTATTGTAAAAAATGTAATTAATGCAAGTAGCACTGATCCTAGTGTATTGGGTAGGCCCAGAAATTCAACGCTTGAATGTTTCGATTATATCATCAGCCTGCTGGATAGTGCTATCATTAATTTACCCGAGCCATCCAGTGCAGTAGCCGTTATACCCAATTATGAGAGCTTCAGGGTTACCAAACCGATAGCGATGATTTTAAAAGGTGAGGTGTTGATGTGGAAGGCTAGTCCAATATTTTGTACAACCCCAGATCTAAAGTATTGGACTGATGCGTATAACTCCCTTAGTGATACCAAAAAATATTTAGATAGCAAAGGATATGGCCTTTATACTACCCAAAAAGGAACTACACCTCCTTATACTGGAATGTTTTATGATAAAGTTGGTGCCAAAACAGAGTGGATATGGGCTCAAGATTTTGTATTTCCTACCACTAGTTCCTCAGGTCTGTATAAAGGGATGCGTCCTTCTAACCAAGGGGGAGATGCAGAAGCTCCAGCTCCAACATGGAATCTCGTACAACGGTATTCAATGGCAGATGGTAAAGACATCAAAAGCTCTTCTTTTGCATACAATTTTAATACGTTTTGGAAAAACAGGGATCCGCGCTTTTATCAGACCATTGCTTACAACGGATCGAGATATGTTTTTCCGCCCAATCCAACTGCTATAGCTGATCCTAACCGCCGACAATGGACTTTCACGGGTTTAATTAGAGGCGATAAACCTTTTGAGCTTGTGCGTGGAGGCGGCTTTGGTTTCTTGAACAGAAAAGGAATAGATACAACCCTTCATAATCAGGAGTTGGATAAGCTACAAACTGCATTTCCTATCTATCGTTATGCCGAAATTCTTTTAAACTTAGCTGAATGCGCTACTGAATTAGGAAAATTTGCTGAGGCAAAAAGCTTATTGACCCCTATCCGTTCACGCGCCAGGATCTTAAACCTGGATGGCAGCTTTGGTCTGGCTTCAGTACCGAACAACCGAGATGAGTGGATTAAAGTAATTATGAATGAAAGATTGATAGAACTTGTTTACGAAGGCAAACGCGTTTGGGATATCAAACGTAGAGTCTTGTTTAGCGACTTTACAGAGTATAAGAATTTTCTTGGCGTTCAATCTACCATTAATGTTGCTGGTGTAGATGCTTTAAAGTTGGTGGTTCCACGCAATGGTGCTACGATTGTTCTTTCAAGGTTGTCATCATTAGGCCTTGGTGTTGATGATGTTTGGAGAGCGTTGAGTGATGCGATGGCAAAATCAACTAATCCTGATTTGCTTTACAGTCAAATTATGACCGATAAAATAATCATTGGTGATATTGGCAATGATATACTGAATCCCTCTAATACAAATGCACTGGAACCTATTCCTTCAGGTACGTTATTGACAGATCCAAAGGTTCTGCAGAGTACACAATATGGAGGCACTTTTAACCCTAAATTAAATTAGCATTTTCAAGGTACTTGGTTTTAAAAGTATTAAAAAAAACTATATATATATTTATGAAAAAATATTCAATAACAGTAATTGTCATTGCGCTGTTCAGCTCTTTGGTGCTTAATGGTTGTAAAAAAGAAAAGGTTGATACTTTCGAACTCGTTGGAACAAAGTGGATTGGTTCAGATTTGTTTAATGTATTAGTAAATAGATACGACAATGGAAAGATTACCCGAGTATTGAGTTTAACCGGCCCCGGAACAGGTACATTAAAGACCATTGATAATTACAAATCACGTTCGACGGTAAGTATCACCGATGAACCCCTCACCTGGACATTAAGTGGCAATCAGCTTAACGTATCAGTTGGTGGAAAAGTGCTGAAGGGTGACCTTAGTTATAGCAACCGAAACGTTAATTTCTTGCGCGATGACAGTTCTTACATTGCATTCGATCAGATTGACCTATTAAAGCTCGCAACCAAAGTATTCAGGGGTACATTTCTTCAGATTGGTACAACAGTACCAAAAGATGTAACCTGGATTTTTCTTTCAGATAGCGGGTTTAAAATGGTTTTTCCTAACAATAGTTTTGTTTTATATCCGCTTTCTAAATATGAGATAGACAATGCAGGAAAGCTTTTGGTTCATTATTTTGCCGGAAGATACTCTAGTTCTTTGCCAATAGATTTAACAAATCATGGTGGTCAATACACTGCAGCCAATGATTCAATTACATACAATACATCAAATATTCCTTCGGCCATTACATATAATGGCACGGAAAACTGGAGAGGTGTATA
>CAMDWC010000079.1 GCA_945878825.1 Haliscomenobacter hydrossis DSM 1100 | reverse complement strand
GACAAAAAAGCCACTTTACCCAAAGAATATCCCATAACAATGGAGCTTTTTGATGCTAAAGGTCAGCTTTATGAAAAGAGAGTTACTAATAAACAATTAAATGGCATTTACCCACTGTCTCTTTCTACCCAGGTAAATGATCAGACAGGCACCTGGCGAATAAGTATCAAAGCTGGAGCCAATACTTTTGAAAAATCGTTCAAAATAGAGTCCATCAAACCCAATAGATTAAAATCGACCTTGGTTTTTGATTATATATTATTGAAAAAAGACCGGGAGCCATTTAACGCGCAAATAAAAGCAAACTGGTTGACAGGTATCCCAGCCTCTGAATGTAAAGCCGTTGTAGAACTCAAGTTAAAAGATGAAGCAACTGTCTTTAATACCTTTCCATCCTTTACGTTTGGTAATGAATTTTTTAAAAATAATTCATCGGATGCTAAAACCGTTTTTAACGGACCATTGAGCACTTTAGGAACAGGTGCTTTTTCTCTTAAAATATCAGAAAATCCTGATGTTTCAGGCAAATTAACCGCCTTATTTCAAACAAGAGTTTTTGAACCCTCAGGCGATTTCAGTACAACCATTGAAAAGATAACTTATCATCCATTTTCTTCTTATGTGGGTATTGAAATACCCTTAAATAATTGGGGAGAACCCGTTTTAGCTGAAAATAAACCATCCATTCTAAGGTTTGCCGTAGCCGATAACGAGGGAAATCCAATAAGGAATAAACAAATTAGCGTCAGTTTATTTAAAACAGATTGGTACTGGTGGTGGGATAATAATCAGTACAAAAATGCTGATTTTAATACAGAAACAGCAAAGGAAACGGTCAAAGAAATCATGCTAACTACCGATTCAAGGGGTATTGCTACTTGGAAATTAACTATCAATGAATGGGGAAGATATTTACTTTTGGCGGAAGATGTTTCTTCAGGACACAGATCAGCTCAATACATACACTCAGGATACCCCGATGGGGCAAGTGATTTAAATGAAAAAAATCTGCTTTCGTTGATGCCTGTTAAGACAGATAAGAGTAAATACAAACCTGGTGAAAAAGCCATTTTAACCTTTCCAGGTTCCAGTGAAGGAACGGCTATTGTAACCATAGAAAATGGAAGCAGCGTTTTACAATCCATCAGGCTAAAAACAAAAAAGGGAACTAACACCCTATCTATTCCAGTAAATAAAGAAATGGCTCCTAATGTGTATGCCTACATTTCATTTATACAATCCTATAAAACGGTTAAAAATGATTTACCGATAAGGATGTTCGGCATTTGTCCCATTCAGGTTGAAGATCCATCGTCTATTTTGAAACCTAAAATTATCACCAAAGAAAGTTTCAAACCAGGTGAAAAAATAGCTATGGGGATTTCCGAGGAAACAGGTAAGGCAATGACCTATACCTTATCTGTTGTAGATGAAGGTTTATTGGGAATCACCCGATTTAAAACCCCCGACCCTCATGCCTCTTTTTATTCTAAGATAGGATTAGGTATTAGAACCTGGGATATTTACAACAAAGTCTTAGGAACCTACGTCACTGATTTTGGAAATTTATTAGCCGTTGGTGGTGACGAAAGTTATCAATCTGATGCGTTAAATAATACAGGTACCCAATTTAATTCTGTTGTTTTCAGCCTTGGACCCTTTACCTTGAAAAAAGGAGAAAAAGTAAATCATACCCTTACCCTACCCAATTATATGGGTGCTGTAAGAATTATGGTTGTAGCTAAAAATGAAGCTTCTTTTGGTTCCGCTGAAAAATTAGTACCCGTAAAAAGCCCATTAATGCTTTTTGCTTCTGCACCAAAAACCCTTGCGCCAGGAGACGAATTTTCATTACCCGTGAACCTATTTAGTACCCAAAATAATATAGGCAAAGTAGTTATTACCGCCGAGGATGAGGCAGGAATTCTAAAAAACATCACGCCAGGTATTTCTATAAATATGCAGGGTCTAAAAGAAAAACTTTCTCAAATATCCTTAAAGGCAGGTAATAAAACAGGCCTGGCTAAAGTAAAGATTAAAATTTCAAGTGCACAAGGTTCTGTCTTTCAAATGATTGAAATACCCGTTCGAAATCCTAATCCTATCACCTATCGCATCAAATCACAGGTTCTCAAACCGGGTGAAATGTGGACAGAAGACCTGCAAAGTTTTGGACAAAAAGGTACAAGAGAAATTATACTGGAAACCTCAAGTTTGTCCAATATTGGCTTACAGAAAAGACTTTCTTTTTTACTAACTTACCCCTACGGATGTTTAGAACAAACCGTTTCCGCTGCCTTTTCTCAATTATACATCGACCAATGGGTTAAGCTGACACCTTATCAGGAAAAACTAAGACAAAAACATATTCAATCTGCCATACAGCAAATGAATAAATTTCAATTATCCTCTGGTGGGTTTTCCTACTGGCCGGGAAATTATCAATTTGATGAATGGATTACCAGTTATACCGGCCAATTTTTATTAGAGGCCAAAACAGCTGGCTTTATTGTACCTGCAAATATGCTTAAGAAATGGGAGAAATTTCAAGTTAAGCTTGTAAAAGGTTTAGATATAAATGAGGCATGGGCGTCTGCTGAAACTTCTCAAATGAATCAGGCATACAGACTTTATACTTTAGCATTGGCAGGAAAGGCGGAAAAGGGTGCAATGAATCAAATGAGGGAAACTAAGTCACTTTATCTATCCGCTGCCAACAGGCTATCTGGCGCTTATGCCCTGGCAGGCAATAAAGAAATAGCCATCAAAATTTTAAACAGTAAACAAAAACAGCAAACCAGCATTGGCTATTATAATTCTTATGGCTCTGATGTAAGAGATAAAGCACAATTATTAGAATCTTATCTGCTTTCGGGTAATAAGACGGTTTCTGCTAACCTGGCCTTACAATTGGGAAAAGATCTGTCGTCAAATAACTGGTATTCAACCCATTCTACTGCTTATGTCTTATTAGCGCTTAGTAAATATCTGGGGGACCAAAAAGCGGGGGAACCAACCAAATTTAGATTTAATTCAAAGGAAACAAATGGAAAATGGGTGGATGTCCAACACAATCAAGCCACAAGTTTTACCCAGTTTCAAGATTTTACAGGCAGGCAAAAAGTGCAAATTAAAAACACGGGCAAATCTACTTTATTCTTCCAGTTGGTGCAATCTGGTCAGGAGGAACTGGGAAAAGTGGTAGCCTCAAAAAAAGGAATTTTACTCAATGTAGATTTCAAGTCTTTAAATGATGAAAAATTAGATCCGGCACAGATACCTCAGGGAGAAGATTTTATTGCTGAAATAACGGTAAAACATTCAGGAGAAAATCCCTACCATTATCAAGATCTCGGTTTAACTCAGGTGTTTCCCTCAGGCTGGGAAATCATTAATGAAAGAATCACAGATATTAATAATCAATCAAGTATAAATTATGATTATTTAGATATCAAAACAGATAGAACTTCTTATTTTTTTAGCTTACAGGAAAGAGAGGTCAAAAAGTTTACTGTAAAACTAAATGCCACTTTTCAGGGCCGTTATTATTTTCCCGCAGCAAATGTATCAGATATGTATAATCATTCTATTACTGCCAATACAGACGGAAAATGGATTTATGTGTCAAACGTGAAAAAATAACAAAAAAAGGGTATCTTAGAAATTAAAAAGCTGATGAAAATGTATAAAACTTTATGTAATGTAGGTTTTTTGGTTCTGGGAGTTTGCCTGATTATGGGTATGTCCCATAATTTTAAAAAAAATGATGGCTGGATTGATTTGTTCAACGGAAAGAACCTCGATGGATGGATTGTCAAAATTGCCAAACATGAAACAGGGGAAAATTATGGCGAAACCTTTAGAGTACGAGACGGAGAACTGCAAGTTTCTTATGAAAACTATACTGCTTTTGATTTTCAGTACGGACATATTTTCTTTGAAAAACCATTTAACTATTATTTAATCGACATTGATTATAAGTTTTTTGGTGAACAAGCACCCAAAGGAGAAGGTTGGGCGTGGAGAAACAGTGGTGTAATGCTTCATGGTCAATCTCCACTTACCATGACAAAAGATCAAGATTTCCCCATTTCTATTGAGGCTCAATTTTTAGGCGGCGATGGAAAAAACAATCGTACTACCTGTAATTTATGCACACCTGGCACCAATGTAGTAATGAAAGATAAATTGGTAACCCAACACTGTATAAATTCCACCTCAAAAACCTTTCATGGAGACCAATGGGTAAATGCTAGATTTTTAGTATTAGGAGATTCTATCATTCAGCATTTTGCAAATGATGAAATGGTACTTTCCTATCAAAAACCACAATTTGGTGGTGGCACTGTAAATCGTCATAATCCCGCTGAAAAGCGAGACGGGGAATTAATCAAAGGTGGATATATTTCATTACAAAGTGAAAGCCACCCTATAGCTTTTAGAAAAGTAAGGCTTTTTAACCTGGAATCTTATGTTTCCAACCCTAACAAGCTGGCAAAAAAACTAAAAGAGTTAGGCGTTGCGAACTGATAACCGTCACCTAGCCAGATAACTGGTAATAAACCCCTTTACCACTTGCAATGCCTGATCGAAATGTTTGTTATTGTTAATAATAATATCAACATCGTCTGCGAAAGGTTTAATGTACTTTTCGTAAGCAGGCATTACATGGTTTTCATAACGATATAACACATCATCAATTGGATAATTTCTTTCCGATTGATCCCTCCTGATACGTCTGATAACTTTAAGATTATCTTTTGCCTGAACAAACAAAGAAAGATCGAGTATTTTTCTAATTTCCTCAAAATAAAGAATAAAAAGACCTTCGACAATAATAATGGGTGCGGGATTAAAATGTAGAAATTTAGGTGTAAGCTCTTTATTATTAAAGGTGTATTCTTCTCTAATTATAGCTTTACCAGCCTTTAATGTACAAATGTCCGCGTACAATTCATCCTTATAAATGGACTGAGGCAAATCAAAATTTGAAATTCCTTGCTTATCGAGGTCTTGAAATTCTTTGGGTTTATAATAATCATCCTGAGATATAAAACAAACCTGATCAGGGGTAAAATTTTTCTTTAAATGGAGGATAAAGCTGGTTTTTCCAGATCCACTACCTCCTGTAATTCCAATAATAAATGGTTGCACGCGATTTGTTTTCCCAAAAATAGTTAATCCGCTACTCTTTGCTTAGTTTTATAGAATAAAAAAGGAATTAATGGATTTACTTATTACCATTTTACGTGCTACTCTAGGCATGGCAGTACTTATAGGTATTGGATATTTACTGAGTTCACACAAGAAATCAATTGCGTGGAGAACTATATTTTTAGGCATTTTATTGCAATTTGTTTTAGCTGTATTAGTTTTAAAGGTCCCTTTTATAAATAAAGGATTTGACTATGTTGCCGGTTTTTTCCAGGTAATTTTAAAATTTTCAGAAGAAGGAGCGACTTTTCTTTTTGGAAATTTAGTCTCAGATACCAAATCTTTTGGATACATTTTTGCCTTTCAGGTTTTACCAACCATCGTGTTTTTCTCAGCAGTTTCCTCCATATTATATTATTTTGGCATTTTACAAAAGATTATATATGTGTTAGCCATTATCATGAAAAAAACCCTTGGAGTGTCAGGACCCGAAAGCTTAGCGGCAGCTGCCAATATATTTGTTGGCCAAACAGAAGCCCCATTAGTGGTAAAACCATATATAAGTAGTTTTACCAGATCAGAACTAATGTGTTTGATGACAGGAGGAATGGCCACCATTGCGGGAGGAGTATTTGCAGCTTACGTAGGCTTTTTAGGAGGGGATGACCCGGTGCAACAACTCTTCTTTGCAAAACATTTATTAACAGCATCTATTATTTCTGCGCCAGCTGCTATCGTTGCAGCAAAGTTAATTGTCCCCGAGACGGTAGAAAAAGGGTTAGAAGCGAATCTTGAAGTTATTGAAGACAACGGGAATAATCTTTTAGATGCCATTTCAAGAGGTACCACCGACGGATTAAAATTAGCTGTTAATGTGGGTGCTATGTTACTGGTTTTTACCGCCTTAGTCTATATGTTAAATGATTTTATCATGGAATTCCCAGGTAAATGGTTGGGGGTTAACGAGTATATTAAAGAAACGACCTCGGGTCGTTTTGAAGGATTAACTTTTACCTACATTCTCGGGCTCATTTTTGCTCCCATCGCCTGGTTACTTGGCACACCTACCCAAGATATTGTCATTGTTGGACAACTACTTGGTCAAAAAACGGTCATAAATGAATTTGTTGCCTATTCTGATCTCGGTTTACTAAGAGAAAAAGGTATTGTTCTAGACCCTAAATCAATCATAATAGTTACTTATGCCTTATGTGGATTCTCAAATTTTGCATCCATTGGTATTCAAATTGGAGGCATTAGCGCTCTGGCTCCGAATAAACGACAAGAGTTAACTGAGTTAGGATTGAAAGCCATGATAGCTGGAACCATCGCTTGTTTTATGACCGCCATTGTTGCTTCTGTTCTTTACTATTTCTAAAAAACGGAGTTACCATAAAACTAAAAAAAATATTTCGTTGTTAAAGGTATTTATTACCTGAACAAAAATCATCATGGCTACTATTGTATTTACCTTTGAAGACAAAACGATTCATCAGCCAATTCAGATTGAAAATGTTAGTGTTGACCAAAGTATTTTAGACATTGCAGAAGATAATGAAATTCATCTAAACCATAACTGTGGCGGCGTTTGCGCTTGCAGTACCTGTCATATCTACATTCATCAAGGCGATAATTACCTGGAAGAAATATCCGATAAAGAGGAAGATTTTATAGATAGAGCTATTAAGCCAAAATTAAACAGTCGCCTCGCTTGCCAGTGTATCGTGCTTTCCAATGATGCTATCATTAAGGTAGAAATACCGGATCAGCACCGGATTATTGGACACGAACATTAATTTAATTAAATTTTAAAAGAGCTACCCATGCCATTTCAAGATTTCGAGAATTTACCCATTAAATGGTCAGACCACGAAGATATCGCCATCAAATTATATGAAAAATTTGGGGACGAATTCGGGGAAAGCAAAATATATAGAATCCGCTTTACTCAACTTTTAGATTGGATTTTAGAGATACCTCTTTTTGTTGGAACAAGAGAAGAATCAACGGAAGGTCATTTAGAACAGATCCAAGCAAAATGGGTCTATGAATGGCGGGATAACCAGTAAATAAACTCATTATTTTATGTCTAGTCTAGCTCATTTTAGTCAGGTCAAAGCTTTTTTGTTTGATGTGGACGGCGTTTTTACTAATAATGAGGTTCAGATCACGGAGGCCGGTGAGCTCTTAAGAACCATACATTTAAGAGATAGTTTTGCGCTAAAAATGGCCCTTCGGGAAGGATTTCCTATTGGTATAATCACCGGTGGAACCAGCTTGGGGATAGCTAAAAGGCTCAACGAACTGGGTATAGAATTTGTAGCCGTCGGGAAACATCATAAAGTTCCTTCTTTACATGAATTCGCCGAAAAATATTCATTAGACCTTAATAATATTTTATACATGGGCGATGATATTACTGATATTCCTGTTTTAAATAAAGTGGGCTTACCTTGTTGCCCATCTGACGCGATACCCGAAATATTTCCTTTGGCAACTTATATTTCCCCCATACCTGGAGGACGAGGCTGTATCAGAGATGTCATTCAAAAAACATTGCAAATTCAAGGAAAATGGAATGTAAATGTATCTTAATTTAATTCAAACATGCTATTAACGTGTTATTCCGACTAATACGCCTGCCGAATTTGATTATTGTTGCAGTAACTCAAGGACTGATTTATTACCAACTTTTACAACAGACCTTCAGAAAGTACTCCCTGAATGGCTCATTCAATTCTTTAGAATTTGTTTTATTTGTTGTTGCTTCGATACTTATAACAGCCTCAGGATATATTATCAATGATATATATGACATTGAAACCGATAGGATTAATAAACCAGATAAAAGGATCATTCAGGTTCATTTAAGTGAATCTAACGGATGGAAAATATATTTTTCCATGATATTAACTGGCGCGCTTATCTCCCTATATTTGGCTGTCCAAAGATATGATTTACTTTATTGGTTTATCTATCCCATCGCCGTTTTTTTGCTTTATAGTTATAGCCGTTGGTTCAAAGGCATACCCTATTTTGGAAATTTATTAGTCTCTCTTTTTTGCGCCGCCGTACCAGGAATATTTTTCCTTTCTGAGGCCTCCATTTTAAAAGAACTTAAAATAAAAGACCTCTCTTCATTTTTATCTTTACATAGATTGTTACTTTCCTACGTCATATTTGCCTTTTTAACAAATTTGTATAGAGAGATAGTTAAAGATCTTCAGGACGAATCGGGCGATAAACTGGCAAATATTAATACCGCTGCTGTCTATTTTGGTAAAAAAAATACAAAGTTTGTTGCCCTCTTCATAGCATTGGTCATTGCAATGGTCATAACCTTTACTTTTAGTCAGGCTATTTTTTCAAATATTCCCTATTTATTCGCCGTACAGTGTTTACTTATCCAAATTCCAATGTCTGTTAGCATTATAAAATTAATTCAGGCTAAAGATGATAAAGCTTTCAGAAACGTTGGATTATGGATAAAGTTAATTATGATAAACGGTTTGATTTTAATAACCTACCTAACTATTAATCCCTATGGGTAATACAAATCCACCTTTTCCACCCTTCAGTAAAGTCATTGTGTTAGCCTCAAAATCGCCAAGGAGAGCGCAATTATTGAGAGACGCTGGATTCAACTTCCGAATTCATCAGATGGATGTTAACGAAGATTTTTCCAGCGATATGCCGGTAGCGGAGGTCGCAGCTTATCTGGCCGATAAAAAAGCTAACGCCGCGGATTTAGATATAATGAATGAAAATGAAATATTACTTACCGCTGATAGTGTGGTTGTTATAAATAACCAAATATTAAATAAACCTGGAAGCAAAGAAGAGGCTTATGAAATGTTACAGCTGCTAAGTGACCAAACCCATATCGTTTACACAGGGGTTTGCTTGCGAAATATGGATAAAAAAGTCGTATTTTCTAATCAAACTAACGTAACATTTGGAACATTGAGCGACCATGAAATCAATTATTATATAGACCAGTTTAATCCTATGGATAAAGCGGGGTCTTATGGAATTCAGGAATGGATAGGATTTTGTAAAATAAGAAAAATAGAGGGAGAATACGCCAATGTCATGGGATTGCCTGTTTACGCTATTTATGAGGAACTTTTAAAATTTTAATCTGGTTTTTGATCATTCAATAATTGAAAAAAAGCAATGGCATTTTGATGAATCAATTCTTTAATTTTATTACCAATCATTGACTTGACTAAAAGAGGTAATTTTAATTGAACATTATAATTTGCGAGGGTATTATTTGGTGAAGATTCTGTTAGCCTAAAATCAATGCAGGCAGACAACACTCCCCATTTTCCCTCTTGTGAAATATCTACGGTAAAACTTTTAGGCTCATTTTTCTTGTAAATATGTAAGTTACCGGAAAGCATGCTCGAAAAACCACTAATATTAAGGTTTCCCGACACCAAATACTCATCTTCTCTTAGTTTTTCAATAGAACTTATATTCGGAATAAATTTTCCAAAAAGATGCGGATCTACTAAAAAATTCCAGGTTCTTTCTATTGGAAAATGTATTTCTTGGGTACCAGCTACAATCATTTTCTCACAAAAAAACGATAAAATTTTGTAATTTGAACGGTCAAACAAAAAAAAATTATGAAAAGAAGAAGTTTACTAACATGCAGTTTATGGTTATTTCTGCCATTTAACAATAAACCAATTCTTTGGAAAAATAAAAAAACGGAAAGAGGCACTTTTTCAAAAGATGGACATAGACTTCGATTCTATCAAAAGGAGGTGACCGAATCTTTCTCCTGCCTTTTTATAGCTGACACGCATTTATTTAAAGACGATGAAAGAGGGAATGAATATACAATGTATAGCGGCAGAATGGCCAAAGCCTATAATAAGACAAAACATTTTCAGACAGGAGAAGAAACTCATCCAGAAAAAGCGTTAGTAGAGACGCTACAAATAGCCAAAAAACAAAATGTTTCGCTATTAATATTAGCTGGAGATATCTTTAGTTTTCCATCGGAAGCTGCCATAACTTTTGTCATGGATGAATTACAAAAAGTTGGCATACCCTATCTTTTTACCGCAGGCAATCATGACTGGCACTATGAGGGAATGCCCGGAAGTTCTGATTATTTAAGAGAAACATGGATTAAAAAAAGACTTACTCCCTTATATCAAGGTGAAAATCCACTATATGCTGTTAGAAAAATAAATGGCATAAGGATACTAACTATTGATAACTCTACGTATGAAATAAAAGAAGAACAACTTACCTTTTTAAAAGAGCAAATAGCCAAAGATGAACCCATCCTTTTGTGTGTACATATACCATTTTACCATCAAGGCAGGGGTTTAGGATTTGGCTGTGCGCATCCTGAATGGAATGGTAAAAACGATAAAAATTTTGCATTGGAGCGACGTGAAAAATGGTCAGAAAGCGGTCATTCCATTCACACTTTATCCTTTTACTCTCTGGTTAAGTCATCAAATAATATTATAGGCATCATTTCAGGTCATATTCATCAGGAATCCATAGACATAATGAAGAACGGACTTCCACAAATAGTGGCTCCAGCCAATGCTTACGGGGGGTATCTTTCTATTGCATTTGAAAAAGAAACATAAATCGACAGTTAAATTCTTAAGAAACTGACACCTCTTTTTTCCAAAGGATGAAGCCTCTCCATGCCATAATAAAGAAAATAATATACATTAGAGAAAACAGAGATAAATCTTTATAATAATTTAGTGGAATAGCTATGGCATTTGACACAAGGTAAGCCAGCCAGTTTTCAATTTTTCGTTTTGCCATCCACCACATGCCAAGAATAGAAAAAGAGGTTACTAAAGCATCAGCCATGGGTGTATTACTATCCGTATTAAAATCCAGCCAGCTAAAAAGAATTATCCAGGAAACAAAAGCCAATATTAATCCGACGAACCGTTCTTTGGTTGAACTCCAGGTGATAGGAAACGCCAATGTTTGATCTGACTTTTTTTGCAACCATGCGTACCATCCGAATATACTCATCCCAAAATAGTATATATGCAATAAACCTTCCGCGTATAACGGAGGTGATATTTTAAAGAAATAAATGTAGGCAGCCAATGAAACGCCGATAATACCCGTAGGGAAAACCAGAACATTATTTTTAAGGGCATACCATACACTTAGTATTTGAGCTACCGTACTTATCCATTCAAGGGTTGAAATAGCTGCAAAATTTTCTCCTATTTGTTGAATGATATTCAATAACATGTCGTGGCTATAAGTTAGTCATAATTCAAGGTTATTTATTTAAAGAAACAAATAATTTAATGGAATACAGATAAAAAAGTAAAATTATATTACTAAAATGTCCTAAAAACTTTAATTTCGTATGTTATTAAAAACGTAAACATGAAATTCAACTTATCTTCTTTTTTCTATTTATTCCTAACCCTAGCTATTCTGTTTCTTTTAAACACAAAAATAGGTCCTTTACCCCCTTTGGCAAAATTTCTTGACCCATTTAATGGATTTTGGCAACAAGCTGAACCCAGGCAAATGGCAACAGAAAGCACCTTAAATATAAAAGGATTGACGGGAAAAGTTAATATCTATTTTGATGAAAACAGGATTCCCCATATTGAAGCTGAAAATGAAGAAGATTTATATTTTGCCCAGGGATTTATTGTTGCCAGAGATAGATTATGGCAATTAGATTTTCAAACCAGATTTGCAGCGGGAAGACTTTCTGAAGTTATTGGTGAAAAGGCTATCGATTTAGACAAATATAACCGACGAATGGGTATGGGCTTCGGTGCCAGAAACATGGAAGCATTTGTTAAAAAAGATAGACAAATGCACATGGTTCTTGACGCTTATACTGCGGGAATCAATGCCTATATCAGTACGCTTAAACCAAAAGATTATCCGATAGAATTTAAACTGTTAGATTATAAGCCTGAAAATTGGAAACCCATCAATTCAGC
>CAMDWC010000078.1 GCA_945878825.1 Haliscomenobacter hydrossis DSM 1100 | reverse complement strand
GCAAATTGCTGCAAAGCCTCTATAAGTAAATGGCGGAATTGAGTATCATTTACCTCTAATAAAATGGTTAATCGTCCCGCACTTTCTTCAAAAAGATTTCGGAGAATCTCTAAACCTATTTCCGGATGATCAATAGATAAAAGATGAATGGCCCCAGCTGATTCCTGGGCAATTTCCCTTAATCCTGGTGCCTCCTGTATTAATTCAGGTTGTGTGGCAATGGCCAGCAATACGGCTTCAACCAATTCGTCGGTCTGGTCTTCAATAATGCCATTGGACAAATCTAATCCTACCGCATCAGATAAAATAAGTTCTAAAATAGCTAAACCAGTGGTATTTGGATTTTCAGAAACCAGATCTTCAATGGCATAAGCGATAACGTCCATTAATTGCTTCGTTTTATGCAAACCAGCTCGCTCTCCGGGAGGAAATAACCACGCAATCACTAAATTAAAGGCATGCTCTAATACCGTTTTTTCTGATGGAGATTCACCGTATTGTATCCGATCCATTAAATGGGGACTTCTTTCTATCGCTTCCAGTTCTGACTCAATAACTTGAGTTAATAAATCATACCCTAAGCGTTGATCTGCAGGTATCTTCGATAAGGTGCGGAATGGAATGGCCAAAACTTCTCTAATCATGGGATTACCTTCAAATGAGGTAGTTAGCCAGTTAGGATTTTTTATGACAGCATCCAGCAATAATTCTACGAAAGAAAGTAATTGCCCGGGGGTTAATTGAGGGTGTTTTGAATTGGATGTTTCATTGGCAGAAAGAGCCGCTAAAATTTCCCTCAATCCCGCAATGAGAAGATATTCTTCATTGCCATTTTCTAGGGATACCTTTAAATTTAGTTGTAAGGCAGATTTTTCTAAAATCATGCGTGTTAACTCAGGAAGTAGGTTGAGTTGCTGAATTTTTGATTCTTTCAATGCATTAGAAACGCCCGAGAACAAGTCGTCCCATGTATTTTCAGCCGCAATAAGATGCGGATGTTGTGAAAATAATGCCAATGCAGCTTCTACCATTTGATCAGCCCATTGACGATCAAAACCATACCTGAATCCAAATCCTGTGTCAGGGGAAACGATAATTTTTATGAAGGTCAGACCTAATTCACTAGGGTAGGTCTGTAAAATTTCTTCTAAAGTAAATGAAATTAATGACCTGAAGAGAGCTATATTTTTTCCCTCACTCATTTCATTTTTACGATGAAATGCCGCAGAAATAACTAACAATACCCCACGATCTAAAATACTTTTATTTCCAATCTTCACTGTATTACTCTCCCAAAGGGTTGGATTTTCAGCTGCGCATTGAAGATATTTGTCCAACAAAAAGCGTTGTAAAACATGATTACTTTTTATGGGCTCGGGTAAACTTTCTTTTATTATATCAAAACCCTGGAGTAATTGATAAATAGGCGCCGTATTTTGAGTATCTGAGGTAACTAAATAGGGAAATTTAATAATGACGTCCAATATTTTCCCGGCATTTTCGAGAAATAATTCTTTACTTTCTAAAGTATTTGAAAGAATATTTTTCTCATTAAATTGCCAGATAGCGTGCATAGCAGCACTAATAACCGGGAATTTTTCTGTTAAGTAGGCAATATTAACGTTACCCTTTTCTAAAGAAAGCGTTAAGAATCTTCCGGCAATTACATCTTGAATTCCTTTGTTTTCTCCTTTTTTGTACCAGCTCAAAAGCGGATTAACAAGTACTTGGTCTGCCTGGTGATTTCCAGCGCTTTCAAAGGCAATACGCAGGAATACATCAAATACAAACATCCTGTCTTTTGCCTCCAGCGGAATATATTGATATACAAAATAGACTCTTTCCAAAGTTAAATTTACGCTAGCCTCATCTAAGTACCGAAAAAAGGATAATCCAAGGGTAGTAGTAATGGCTTCTTTGTAAAAAAGCAGTTGGGTACTTTCACCATTAAATTCCTCCTTTTTTAACAAGACAAAGTTGAATAATTGCTCCATTAACCTGGAGTATTGTGCTGAATCTTGTTGAAATGAATCCGTGGCTTCGTGTGAAATTAATCCAACGTTTAATAGGTCGGAAAGAATATCTTTTCCCTTGAGAAAATTTTCCTGAATTAAAAAATAGCGTAAAAATTCTTTAAGAAAAAGCTGGCTATTGGGGTTGAACAGCGTTGGAAGTTTATGAAAAGTAGCCAAACTATGACCTATTAAATTAGGTACTATGTGTTTGTGATTTCCTGAAAATGATGGATAGTTTGCCAACGGATTCAGTTCTGCGTTGCGAAAGGTAAGTAAACGTTTTTCAAATTCCTCCTGAGGAATTTCATTATTGACAGCTTTGAACAAAGCTATTAATTCATTTTGTTTACTGATTGGCAGGGTTTTACCCCATTCCAGAAATAAGTTAATATATGAAATCAAAGTTATTGTTTTATTTGTACATGTTTTTTAATAAGCCATAAACCCAGACATCACCGCGATCTCCTGACAGTTTATAAATTTCCCCCCTGAGTTCCCCTTCACGTAAAAATCCGAATTTTCTGGCCAATGTTGGTAAGGTGAAATTTTCAGTGGATGCTTTTATTGTAATTTTATTTAAAAGAAGCTGGTTAAAAAAATAGGGAATCATGGTTTGTAAAGTATCGGACATAATGCCTTCACCCATCCGATTTTTATCTGTAAAAAACCTCAATTCACCTATATTTTCCGGCATTCTTCTTGAAATATCAAGGTAACCCACTAAGCATAATTTATCTTTATCCCAGAGGCCAAAACTGAATGATTCCTGTTTTAACCAAGAAATAATTGTTTTTCTTACATAAAGTTCTGCACCATCCAAAGTAGATAAAGCCGAGGTAATCACTGGAAAATATTCACTTATTAAACTATTATTTTCCGCAACCAGATCATAAAAAAACTTTCCGTCTCCTTCCCGTAACCTTCTAATGAGTACCTTTTTACCTAAAATAGCTGTTTCAATAGCATATAAATTAGCATCGATGAAATTTTCTGTAAGCATATTTGAGGTAGTTTTTTAAAAGCACAAAATAAGAACTTTCTAGCTTCTAAGTCTAATTTTATATATAACCTGATAAGTTGAATAATGGTTACTTCTGTCCGATGAATTACCTGCAAACCATAAAAATATCAACGACTTTTGCTTCTAAGTAAAGTTAGTATGCGTTTTCACGAAATACCATTTCTTAAATTGTTCGTTGGTTTAGCAGCGGGAATACTACTTTACTCTTTTTTTAAATTCGAAAATATTTTTGGACTTTGGTTAATTATTACCCTTTTTATTGGTGCATGTTTTCTTGTTTATAAAAATGAGAAATTATCGAACCTAGTTTTTTATCTATTTTTTACCTTTCTTATTATAGCTATTCTTTTTTTTAGAATGGCCTCTTTGAACCCAAAAAACAAAAGTAGCTACTTAGGAAACCACCTATCTGCTGTTAAATTTCAGGGAACCATACTTAGCAATAAGCCGAGGATGAATGGGGGACAGAGGTATGTTTTGAATGTCTCAAATGCTTTTAATAGGGAGAACACGGGCATTAAATCGTCAGGACGCATATTACTGTACCTTTCAGCTTCCGATTTGCCCCCGTTTTCCTCTGGTTCTGTAGTTCAGGGGGAAATTTATGAACTTCTTTCCATACCTAATGCTCATAATCCAGGTTCATTTAATCAACAGAAATACTGGTCACTAAAGAGAATTTTTCATAAAGCGTATGGAAACAGATCCAATTGGAAGGAAATCAATGCTGCTTCGGGATCTTTGTTTTACAGAGATAAAGCGCAGCGATATATCTCTAATATATTAGGAAAAGCCTTAAAGGATAGTATTTCTTTAGGATTGATGGATGCTTTGTTACTGGGTAATAAATCGGGTCTTACCTCTGATATTATGACTGATTTTAAGCGAACGGGTGCGATGCATATACTCGCTGTCAGTGGACTCCATGTTGGAATATTGGCGGGTATGATTCAATTTATTCTTGGATTACTTCCTATTTATAGTAAAGGAGGAAGATTTTTTACCTCTGGCTTCTTTATCACTTTCCTTGTTCTTTTCGCCTGGTTAACTCATTTTGAGCCGGCAATACTCAGGGCCGTGGGTGGTTCCATGCTAATGATATTAGCCCGAATATTCCAGAAAACTGCCAATGCCTGGAATAATTTGTTTGCTATGGCTTGTTTTTTACTCCTGCTGGATCCAAACTTCTTTTTTCATATTGGCTTCCAATTATCCTTTCTGGCCGTGGCGGGTATCATAGGATTCTATAAGTCGTGGGCAGGTAGTTACACGTTTTCGAATAAACTAATGCAATATTTTTGGGAAATGACCGTCATGGGTTTTGCGGCGCAATGGGTCACTTTACCCCTTTTATTATATCATTTTCAGCAGTTTTCATGGCTTTTTCTGATTACAGGCTGGGTAGCTATTCCACTATCTACCTTCATTCTCGCGGTATCTTTACTTTTTATCTCAGTATCAGGCATTCCTTTTATCAATGCTTTCATTGGAGGGTTACTCGAATTTTCTGTTTTTTTATTTCGATGGATCATGTCCTTTTTGAGCGATGTTACCTGGGCGGTTTCAGAAGGCATCTATCTTCCAGATGCTGCTATTCTATGCCTTGTTAGCATTGTTTTTCTTATAGCATTATCCATTGAATACCGAAAACGAAATGTTTTTATTATTTCTACCTGTTTATTATTTACCCTTTTTCAAGTTTCATTTTTATACTACAATAAAGAAGAACAAACCTATATTTTATCTGAAAGGGGAAACGCCGTTTTAACTATTCGAAAAGGGCATTCTTTTTTTGTTTTTTCTAATAAACCTATCGATAAAAAGCGCCAGGACATCTTGTTTTTAGAAAAATGGGCGACAAAGCGTCATTATACTATTTTACCTGAATCTGTCATTTCTTTCAATATAAACCATGATACTTTCGTCCTGCTTAACGGAGGAAAGGCTAATAATTTTATTCCCTTTGGCTCTCATTGGTGGGTAGCAAGCTTTTTTGTCGGTCCCTGGGAAAAATGGCTGGGGGAATGTCCTCCAAAATTATTGATTTTAAATGCCGATCTACCATTTTATTTTAAACGAAAACTGCTGGACTTAGCTGAAAAACTAAATATTGAGGTTTATGATATTGGCGTGTCGGGTGCCTTGAATCTTCTTAAAATTAATCAATGAAAAATATATTTTCTACCTTTTTCTATTTCCCAACCTCGTTGCGAAATGGATTTCTTGCGCTCTTTTTATTTATTTGGTGTCTGTTAAGCAGGCAATTGTGGGCATTAAACTTTTCTCAAACAGATGAAAAAATGCCCGTTTACTCTGTGCATGAAATGGAAAAACCTGTT
The DNA here is from genome assembly GCA_945878825.1 of Haliscomenobacter hydrossis DSM 1100. Taxonomy (GTDB): domain Bacteria; phylum Bacteroidota; class Bacteroidia; order Chitinophagales; family Saprospiraceae; genus BJGN01. The sequence continues at coordinate 6,842 of CAMDWC010000078.1, read as the reverse complement.
GATTTAAAAATAGAAATTCCTAAATATTTTAAATTAAATATCAATGAAGCAGATCTTCAATCACTGGACATATTATCTATACCTTCTTTTTTAGCCATGCGCTGGGTAAAATATTTGGAGAAAGGAGGTAGTTTTAAAAGAGTGGGGGATGTTAAAAAGCTTTACGGTATGACCGAGCCCTTATATGCTAATATATCAAAATATTTATATGTGATAAATGGCGAAGAAAAGCTGAATAAGCCATTTCTTAAAAAAAGTAGCACCTTTCGATGTAAAACAATAGACATAAACGAAGCGGATTCTGCCCAATGGGAAGCTCTTTATGGTATTGGCCCCTATTTGGCCAAAAGAATCATAACCTTTAGAGAATCTCTCTGTGGATTTGTATCTGTGGAACAAGTGAAAGAAACGTATGGATTAAGAGACTCTGTATTTCAATCTATTAAACCTTGTTTAACCTTAGAAAATAGCTTGAAACCCTGTATTTCAATAAATTATACAAATCAGGAAGGGCTTTCAAAACACCCTTATGTCAGGTACAAACTAGCGAGGGCTATCTGTTTATATAGAGAAAATAATGGCATGTTTCAAGGCATTGAAGAGTTAAGGAAGCTCCCAATGGTGAACGACTCCATTTATATCAAACTATTGCCTTATATAACAATAAATTACCTGTAGGAAAATCTGGATTACTTTTACATTTTTACTGTTACAGGAACTTTTGCAGGACGCCAACCGTAGCGTCTGGCGCCTTCTTTTACGCCTTTTTCGGAACAAATAGAAGCCAGATAAAATTCACCCTCCACTTGTTTGATACTTTGAGTTAAATTTTCTCTGTGTAGTGCCTCATATTCGTTGTAAGAAACAGCCTGCCTGTTTTCTAATTGATTAAACAATTGAAATCTATGCGTAATTTCTCGCCAGGAAGGTTGAATGGTTGCTGTAAAAACTTTTGATTTTGAGCCACTTCCGTAGGCGAAGAAACCAATTCTCGCATCAGTTAATTCAATATCATTGTCCAAATCGATGGCCAGAGTACTCATTAAAGAAAGAAAAATGGAAGCGGTGTAAAGATTTCCCATCAATGACGAGGCTCTTTCTCCCTTTTCAATTTTTTCAGCGATAAATTTTTTATATCTTTCTGTTTTGGTAATAGCGGTCAAAAATTTAGAGAAAGCTTCCTGATAGGCTGCTTCTTCGTCGAATTGATGAATTAATGGTTCCGTTTGACCGAGTTCCTGTATTAACACATCATGGTCCCCTCTTTTTTTGGCTTCGGCAAAAAATATTTCGGAAAACATACGTCGGGCCTGATAAGCGTAAGGAAGGTGGAAAATCAATCTGCGCCAGTTATCTGTGGCCGCTTCATTTAGCGACAAGCCATTTTGTAAAATATAATGTTGCAGCGCTTCTTTGATTCTTTCCTGATAACAAGCATTAGAATAGGGACCATCAAAAACGGGTGTTACCTTATGTATATGAACGTTAGTTTCGTTAGTGTCCCAAAATCCTGACTGATCTAATTTCTGAAAAATGGCATTTTCAAGATGATCGAAATTTAGGTTCTGCCCAATACCCTTCTCTTCAATTTCTGTTAATAGCTGATTTTTTTGAACGGTCCTGATAGGTTTAAAGAAATCATGAACAGGACGTGTGGCTACTCCCCATTGTTCGTCAAAAGCCAGTAATCTGGGATATTCTTTTATAAGAAGTGCAATAGCACCTGCACCTTGGGTATATTCGCCAGTAGAGGCCAGTTCATATTTAGCAACATCAGAACCAATGACAATCGCTATTCTATCTTCTCCCGTTCTAACCCAGTCCAATGAATTTTGAAGGGCATCAACCGCACCAATGCAGGCAAAGGTTAAATCGACTACATCACAATGTAAAAAACAATCGGGACCATATTTTGGTGAAAAATAATGGTTCAGCATATCTAAAGCGTAGGAAGCGGTGGGTTTGGAACCATCGAGTGCACTTTCTGTACCTAAATAAATTCTTCCTATATGACTTGGATTGAGGTCGTTTTGCTCAATGAGCTTTCTTACCGCATTGGCTGCCATTGTTGCAGCATCTTCATGAACATCAGCAAGACTCATAGTCGTTAATCCTAATCCTTTATTCAACTTAGTGTATTCTATGTTTCTGGCTATAGATAAGTCTTCAATTTTCAAATAAATATGAGGCAGGTGGGCTGCAATATCATCTATGCCTACAGATAAAAAACTTCGTGAGAACATGGGGTACTTGATTTATTGGAAAGGTATAAATTTAGGAATAATGTTTCTAACAAAATATTTTTTTACATGTTGGCGAAATTAGTTAAAATTATGAAATATAATACATTTTGTTAAGCTAAATTAAGTACTTTAATCCTATCATTATAAATAATTTATAATGATAGGATTTACTATGTATAAAATTTATTTTTCAGGTGTTTTGCCTTTGACTGTAGGATATTTTATGCCTAATTGTTCAAGGTAGGAAGAATATTTAGTTTCATCATAGTAGTATTTTTTTAATGATTCTCTGAATTCATTTTGTATTTCCGTATTTAAATGAATGGCAGGTTTGTCACTCTCACTAACCATTGGAACATATTTTTGTTTCATACCCTGCTCATTTTTAAAATAATCCCAGGCTTTATCGATGGTTTTTGTATCAAGGAAAAGGTCTAAAAGAGTCATTGCCTGTACTTTTGCTCCGGCCACTACGCCTTTATGAGCGATAGGAGTTGCCATGGATACTGCGTTTGCCCAATGATGGCCTGGTAATCCTGGAATATTTGATGGATAAACCAGTGTAACGGTGGGTAATTTCCATGAAATATCACCAATATCATCGGAACCGCCACTGACAAAAGATAAGGAGGGAGCCTCCAAAGTATCTAATTTCGTTGGAAGTCCTTTCACATCGTCAGGTGCTTTTACCTCTAGCTGAATACCATCGGCCAATGCATTATCTTCGGGAGACCAGATTGGCAGACCAACTTTGACAATATTCTGGTACATCGTTTCTGCGATTACTTTATTAAAATGCCTGGGCCAGGCAGAACCTAATATCTTTTTGGTTACGACCGTATTACTCATCAGTGCTGCTCCCTCGGCTATTTTATTTGCGCGCTCATAGAGTTCCATAATTTTAGGATACGTCACATGTCTTAAATAAAACCAGATAGAGGCTTTGGAAGGTACCACATTAGGTTGGTCACCCCCATTTTGAATAACGTGGTGACTTCTTTGCAGCGGATCGAGATGTTCCCGGTTATATTGCCAGCCAATACTCATTAATTCCACCCCATCGAGGGCACTTCTTCCTCTCCATGGTGCGCCCGCTGCATGGGCGGCTTCACCTTCAAATTCATATAACACAGAGATGAGTCCTGTACCACGTGCCTGCCCGTGACTTACGCTCAGGTTATTACCAACGTGCGTAAATAAACATAAATCGACGTCGTCAAAATACCCATCCCTCGTGTAATAAGCTTTCGTACCAACCAATTCCTCAGCAACACCGGGCCACAAAACAAGGGTGCCTTGAATTTTTTCCCGTTCCATTATTTTCTTGGTTTCAATAGCAGCCAATATATTTAAAGGCATCCCTGAGTTATGACCCTCACCATGTCCCGGCGCTCCTTCTACAATTGGATCATGATAAGCTACCCCCGGTTTTTGTGAAGCCTTTGGTATGCAGTCTAAATCAGAGCCCATAGATATAACTGGTTTTCCACTTCCCCAGGTAGCCCACCAGGCCGTTGGTACGCCAGAAATTCCATATTTTACAGTGAAACCATTTTCTTCCAAAATTTTTGTCAGATATTTTGACGTTTCTACTTCCTGAAATCCTAGTTCAGAAAAACTAAAAACTTTATCCACCATGACTTGAGCCAATTTAGCTTGCTTTTCAACATTTGCTTGAACCTCTGCTTTTAATGTGGCTTTTCTTTTTTCAAATGCCTTTTCTGCCGCCGTTTGGCTGTTTAGAAAAAATGGGGTAATCAGTAAAAAAGGGAGGAATAGGGTCAATGATTTTCTAATGGTAATGTCTTATAAAGTAAATACTAAGGTTTCGGATTCGTTAAAAATAGGTTAATCAGATAAATAAGTGTGCAAAAAATTGTTTTATTTGACATTTAACCGCCAAATGGTTGTAAAATAAAATCTATAATATCATCCTTTTTCCTTTAGTAGAGGAATTTGTCTTTTCTGAGCTTCTGCATTCAAGGTTTCTACCCCCATTTTAATTAAGGGTTTGAGCTGATTCAGGTAATCATCCAATTCTTTTGCAAGGACATCATAAACCTCTTCGGCCTGGTCAGTAGGAGGGAAATCACCCATTTGCTGGTCGGCCAGTAAAAAAGCTAATCTATTATTGACTTTTATACCATAATTGATTGCATCTTGCCTGGCAATATTTTTAGTCTGATGAATCTGATTTTCAATTTTTGTAATATCCCTTTCCAATTCCTCAGCTTGTAATAGTAAGTCTTTATAAATATCTTGATTACCTAATTTTTCCTTGATATAAATAAGATCTTTTTTGATTGTCCTGATATCCAGAATGGCTTGATTGGCCTCGCTGACCTTATCGCGAACTTTTAGTAAATAATCCAATTGCTTCTTATAATCTTCCTGCGTATTTTTTAGACGTGGGTCAGGCAAAACAACAAAATCAATACTCGATTCTTTTCCATCAACAGATAGCGTGGCCTGATAATTTCCAGGGGTTACTTTCGGTCCTTTATTTGGAGATGAATAAAAAACCATGCCGGGAAATTCAGTAAATCCTGGATATCTGAGGTCCCAAATAAATCGATTTCCACCCGCCGTTACAGAAAGTTTTTGTTTTGGATTTTTACTATCCCTGTTCCATTTTTGTATTGATTTTCCGCTATTGTCAAAAATTTCCAAAGAAATAGCGGGTGATTTAAGTGCCAGAACATTGATATAAAAATGAAAAACAGCCCCACTGGGGTGATTTTCACCTTCCTTTAAGCTGGAAGGCGCATTATTCTCCTGTGCTAATCTATACGTTGGTTTTGTTTTAAATAAATGAAAATCTTTTGCTTTTATTTCGCTGTTTATTTCCTGGATGGGGCTCAAATCGTCTATCATCCAAAAGCTTCTTCCGTGCGTGGCAGCAATCAAGGTATTATCTCTGAGGTGCAAATCATGGATAGAGACGATGGGAAGGTTCAATTTGAAAGGTTGCCAAAAATTACCATCATCAAAAGAGATATACATACCCCATTCTGTACCTGCGTATAACAAGCCTTTTCTTGTTGGATCCACTCTGATGGCCCTGGTATAGTGCGTATTATCTATTCCTTTCGTAATGGTTGTCCAGGTTTTGCCATAATCCACCGTCTTATAAAGGTAGGGAGTATAATCGCCGAATTTATAATGGGTAGCGGCAACATAAGCACTGCCGGGTTGATGCGGGTTAATATCGATACAATTAAACATATTCCATTTTGGTGAACCTGGAGGGGTAACATTTTGCCAGGTTTTTCCACCATCCCTGGTAACGTGCAACAGGCCGTCGTCACTTCCTGTCCAAATGACCCCTTCCTCTTTGGGTGATTCAGCGATAACAAAAATATTCCCATAAAATTCAACGCCCGTATTATCCTGCGTGATTGGTCCACCAGAAGACTTAAGGGTTTCAGGATCATTTCTTGTTAAATCGGGACTAATGACTTCCCAGCTTTGTCCTTCATTTGTGGTGACATGTAAATAATTTGAACCGGCATATAATTTCTTAGGATTATGAGGACTAAAAAGGAGCGGAAAATTCCAGTTAAATCTATATTTCATTACTTCTACTCCGGAGCCAGCCGGATTAAAAGGCCATACATTGGTACTTCTCTCTTGCCCTGTATTATGGTCAAATCGACTCATATACCCTTTGTAAGTTCCCGCATAAACTACCTCGGGATTATTGGGATCGGGAGCTAAGTGGGCACTTTCCCCACCGGCTGATATTTCCCAATCTTTATCAGTTAAGGTTGAACCAGTGGAGCGGTGGGAAATGCGAACGGTAGAATTGTCTTGTTGCGCACCTAATATTTTAAATGGAAATGATTGATCTGTAGTTACCCGATAAAATTGAGCTGTTGGCTGATTGTGATAGGTAGTCCAGTTTACGCCCCCATCGGTTGATACTTGTGCGCCACCGTCATTGGCAACAATCATTCGTTGATTATTTGCGGGGTCAATCCATAAGTCGTGATGGTCGCTATGGGGAGTTTCCATTTCTTTGAAAGTTCTTCCTCCGTCTGTAGATTTTAAGAAAGGAACATTCAGTGCATACACAACGTCAGGGTTCTCCGAATCGGCAGTAATTCTGGAATAATACCAGGCTCTTTGTCTTAATTCACGATCTTCGCTTGTTTTAATCCAGCTTTGTCCACCATTATCGGAACGGAATAAACCGCCATCCTCTGCTTCGATACAAGCCCAGATTCTTTCTGGATTTGCGGGAGAAATAGTTAATCCGGCTATTCCCCAAAGGCCACCTGGCAAGCCTTTATTTTTAGAAATATTACTCCAGGTATCGCCGCCATCTGTGCTTTTATATAAATGCGAGCCCTCACCCCCTGAATCCATTCGATAGCCATTTCGCTTCATTTCCCAGGTACTGGCGAATATTATGCGAGGATTACTTGGGTCAAAAATCAAATCGCCACATCCGGCGCGATCATTTTCATATAAAATCTTTTCCCAATTTTTTCCACCATCCTTACTTCTATAAAGGCCTCTATCTGTTGACGATTTCCAAAGATTCCCTAAAACGCCAACATAAATCAGGTCTGGATTGGTAGGATGAATTCTGATACG
>CAMDWC010000077.1 GCA_945878825.1 Haliscomenobacter hydrossis DSM 1100 | reverse complement strand
AGTGCTTTCGGATAAAAATGATTGATAGGATCGAACTCACCGGGAGAAAATAATCTGACGGACTTGGGTGAAACGGCCTGACTAAACATTGGGCTCATTGCTCATAATCATCTTCTTCATCCAATGCTTGAAGCCATTTTTTAGGATTATTATATTTTTTCTTTTCAGGGACTGCCATTAAGCGCTTAGCCTTAGATCGGGAGGCATCATCGACCAGTTGTGGCTCCTTTTTGAATGATTCCTTTTTCTTCTTACTCATGAGTAAAAAATGCTTTTTAATTCAAAAAAAAAGAAGAAATCTGAATTAATTTTGAATTTTATAAAAAATACGTTCTAAATTGTATAATTAAAATAGTACCTACTTTTTTAACAAGGAAAATACTTAGTTCTTATGAAAATGTTGTTAATAGATTCTGATGAAAAAAACAGAATTAATTGGCAAAAATGGTGGGTTAAATGTGGGTTTCTTTGTGAAATTGCCCCTGATTTTAAAAGTGCTTTATTAAAAATAGATAGTCATTCCTACGACGTTATTTTATTATTTTTGCATGATCAGATTACCGAAGGTCTTCAAATAACAAAAATGATTCGTTTAGAAGATACTGGAACTGGCCTATTTATTATTTATGACCTCAGCTCTTTCAACCAGACTATTCCATTTTTAGAAACGGGGGCCGATGATTGTATTCATCAGGACATCGACCCAAAAGAATTCTGGGCTAAAATAAAAGTGATTAACCGAAGAAGATTTAATCTGCCTAATACCTCCATTGAGTTTGGAAAGTTGGTCCTTTTTCCGCAAGAACATCAGGTGACTATTGAAGAAGAAGTATTAACCCTAACTAAAAAAGAGTTTGATTTGCTCTTTTATCTTATTAGAAATAAAAACAGGGTATTAACTAAAGAAAAAATTGCAGAGCATCTTTGGGGTGATCACATGGAGGAAAGTGCTAATTTTGAATTTATTTACGCTCACGTTAAAAATTTAAGGAGAAAATTAGCTCCTTTTGAATGCGATGATTACATAAAAACAATATATGGTATAGGTTATAAATGCCAATTGTAAATTATTAACGATGAAAATTGAATTAAGAAATTTATATTTCGATGATTATTTTGGTTTAAAAGAGGCCATGATTGAAGCGTATGCGGGTATAGGTGGTGATTATTGGCAATTAGATGATATCAAAAAATTACTGGATTTGTTTCCCGAGGGACAATTGTGCGTTCTCGTCGATGGAAAAGTGGTCGCCTCCGCTTTATCCATTATCGTTGATTACAAAAAATTTGGCGACAATCACACCTTTCAGGAAATTACTGGAAATTATACCTTTAACACTCATTTTGTGGATGGAGACATTTTATATGGCATCGAAATGTTTGTCGCACCAGAATATAGGGGTTTACGATTAGGAAGAAGGCTTTATGACCGGCGAAAGGATTTATGCGAAAAGTTGAATCTCCGCGCTATCATAGCAGGAGGTAGAATTCCAAATTATAAACATTACGCCGACTTGATGACCCCAAGGGAATATTTGGAAAAGGTGAAACTCAAGGAAATTTATGACCCTACGCTTACTTTTCAAATGTCCAATAATTTTCACGTTAAAAAGATTCTTAAAAATTATATGCCCGGAGATACAGAATCTAAAGATTTTGCTACCCTTCTGGAGTGGAATAATATTTATTTTCAAGGAAAAGAAGAACTAATCGCTAACAGCAAACAGATGGTTCGCCTGGGCCTCGTGCAATGGCAAATGAGGCTTTTTAGAAATTTTAATGCGCTGCTCGAACAAGTTGAATACTTCGTCGATGCAGTCAGTGATTATAAATCTGATTTTATTGTCTTTCCCGCCCTTTTCAATGCACCCCTTTTAGCTGAATTTAATCACCTCGGTGAGGCAAAAGCTGTCCGTGAACTGGCACGTTATACCGAACCACTTCTCCAGAAATTTATTGAATATGCTATGGCATATAATATTAATATCATTACCGGCAGTATGCCTATCGTCGAGGACGGACATCTTCTGAATGTAAGTTATCTATGTCGAAGGGACGGAACCTGGGACGGGTGTTATAAAATTCATCCCATGCCCTCAGAACTTTCCGCATGGGGTATGGTGGGAGGTAATAAACTTAAAATTTTTGACACCGATGCCGGCAAAATTGGCATTCTTATAGATTATGATATTTGTTTCCCGGAATTAGCCCGTTGGTATGCCCGAAATAATGTACAGATTCTTTTCGTTCCCTTTCTTACTGATACCCAAAATGGTTACAACAGAGTGCGTTTGTGCGCCCAGGCAAGGGCCATTGAAAATGAATGCTACGTGGCCATTGCCGGTTGTGTGGGAAATCTGCCAAAAGTGAACAACATGGATATACAATATGCCCAATCAGGCATCTTTACTCCCACCGATTTTGCCTTTCCCGTAAATGGCGTTCGGGCCGAAGCAACCCCAAATTCGGAAATGACCGTGGTGGCAGATATTGATTTGGAATTGTTAAAAGAATTACACGCCTTTGGTAGCGTTCAGGCTCTCAATAACCGACGAAGCGATATGTACGAAATACGATTTAGAAAAATGACCTAATTAACTGATTTTCAAATGTTTGATTTTTTTTCCGGAAAACTTTTAAACATTTTTTTTTCAAGTAGTATATTTTTTAAAAAATTCTTCGGAATCTTGCACTTTATTCTGAATCAATATCTTCAAAACTCGTTATGGATAATAATCCAATTTTACGCTACAGCGATGCTGAACTCGATGAGTTTCGCGAAATTATAGAAACTAAACTGCGTCGTGCAACCAAACACTTGACTGAGCTACAAGAGCAAATTGTTGAGATAACGGAAAACACAAGTGATGAACACGGAGGTGATTGGGTTGATGATAGCAGTATCAATAACGATGTTGAAATGCTAAACAATATGGCCATACGCCAACGCGTGCATATTCAGGATCTCCAAAATGCTTCAGTAAGGATTAAAAATAAATCCTACGGCATTTGCATAGTTACAGGCGAACTCATAGACAAAAGAAGACTCCTCGCCGTGCCGACTACTACCAAAAGTATGGCCGCCAAAGTTTCAGAACAACAACAACCCCCGGAGAAAAAAATTAAACCTATTCAGGAATCCTCAGAAGAGAGAAGGGATACTGAAAAAGCAGTTCCACAAAAGAGGATTATCACTACGGTCATTCGCAAATCTTCTCCCAATAAGAAAAAACCTGCCGTCGATCCCGATGATTTTGACGACGACCTTCTGGATGTTTCAACCCCTAAAGATGCTTTCGGAGATGATGATTCTCCTCTGCTATATGGCGATGTTAACGATTTAGATGATGATATAGCCGATGATTCTTCTGACATGGATGATAATGATTCTTATGACGAAAGAGATGATTCAGGGGACGATGACGACGATTATAATTAATCGCCTGGGTTGAAAACATCCAATAACCAACCTTTTTTGGTGGTTTTATCCTTCCTGGCTATTTACATTATTTGGGGTTCTACCTATTTGGTTAATTTCATAGCCATGGAGGATATTCCTCCGTTCCTGCTTTCTGGTATGAGGTTCCTTCTTGCGGGATCCATTATGGCTGCTATAGGTTTTTTAAAAAAGGATCCTTTGCCTCAATGGCAAAACGTAAAATCTGCCGCTGGCATGGGTTTCCTCTTTTTAGTGATGGGAACCGCCATGGTGGTATGGGCAGAACAGTTTATCGATACTGGCCTGGCCGCTCTCATGGCTGCTTTCGAACCCGTTATGGTCGTCCTTTTTGTTTGGTTATTAGATAAAAGGAAACCTGATCCAAAAACAATCACGGGGTTACTCCCGGGAATGACAGGGATTTATGTTTTGGTCGGACAACCCGAATTTCCGTGGAATAAAGACACCTTCAAAGGTCTTTTTGCTATAAGTGCAGCTATTGTAGCCTGGGCATGGGGAACAGTGGCTGTGAAAAATGCCCGACTTCCCACGTCCAAATCCTTTTCCGCCTCCTTGCAGATGATTTTCGGAGGTTTAATTCTCCTCCTCTTTGCTTTTATCAACAATGAGCCCGCTCAATTCATTTTCCAACAAGTGTCAACGAAAAGTTGGCTGGCCTTCAGTTACCTCACTCTCGCTGGTTCTATCATTACTTTTTCAGCTTTCCAGTACTTATTACACCACGTAAAACCCGAAAAGGTAGCTACCTCCAACTATGTTAATCCGGTTATCGCCGTTTTTCTGGGTTGGCAATTAAATAACGAAAATCTGACCGGTCATTCTCTTCTCGCGGCGTTCCTCCTTTTGGTAGGGGTGTTTCTCGTAAATCTAAACTTGCATAAAGAAAGTTAGCCGTTCCTTAAAGTGCTTAACACTTTGAATGCAGCCTCTAAATCTTTGGTGGAAACGACTAAGGTAAACTCATTTGAGGTAGAAATAAGCTCTACCAGGTTTATTCCATTCCAGGCAAATTCCCTTAATATAAAATAGTAAAAGCCATATAATACCCTATTTTCTGCCGGCAATAAAAAGGTAAGAACCGTTAAATCTCTCTCCCTTTCAATGCATTTCTCCTTTCGGAAAATTTGAATCAGATCGTTTTCTAACGATTCATCCACAAGCATAGTGGTCTCTGTAACCCCCTGTGAAATGGAATGAAATGATTTGGGAAGTTCCGCAGCTCTTAAAAGTAACGACGTCTGAGCATGGATGAGCGTTCCTGAGGCTACAAACGTATAATCAACAATATTTGACCTCACCCGTACATCCCTTAACTTCGATATAAATCGAACCAGATTGGGTTCCTGCTTTTGCTCTGCCTGCATAGGTAACCTATTAATAGACATTATAATAGCACTCGTTTGAACGTCCTTACCTATTATTTTTTCTACTGGCTTTTGTATTTTCCTTGCCAAGGCAGATATATTTATTAATCCCTCCCTCAATGATTCCATTAAAAAGGGAGAACGCTTTATTTCTTCCTCAACTATTTCAGTTAATTTTTTCATTGTTAAAATTTTAACAAAAGTAAATTATTTTGTACAAAAAAGAGGAAATTATTGGTTCTCTTAATCCTGACTTTTACTTTTGTTTTATAAAATGGCAACATGGAAGTTTGGAAATTTGGTGGCACGTCGATAGGTAGTCCTCAAAGAATGAGAGAAGTAGCCGAATTGATTCATTCTGGAAAGCAACGCTGGATTGTACTATCTGCCATTTCAGGTACGACCAATAAACTGGTCGCCTTCAATCTGGCTGTTGAAAGAAATGATGTAAATAGAGGTACCGAAATCATCCGTGAATTCGAAAAGGAATATGATTTGTTTATTAAAGACTTACTGCCTGAACGCCCCTATCAGGAAGCGGGTTTTTCTGTCCTGAAAGATTTTCTTTCTCTGCTTACGTTAACGCTTTCATCACCTTTTGCCGAAGAGACAGCGAAATTAATATTAGCTCAGGGAGAGATTTTATCTACCCATCTTTTTCATCTATATCTAAAATATCGCGGTTATAATGCCGCCCTCCTTTCTGCATTGGATTTTATGCAAATTTTACCCGATGGTGAACCTGACTTTGAATGGATTTCTAAGCGGCTATCCTTTATTATGGAAGAATTTGCTCAATCTGATCTCTGGATTACACAAGGATATATTTGTAAAAATTCCAACGGAGAAATTGATAATCTGCAACGAGGGGGCAGCGATTATACAGCAACCATACTAGGTGCAGCTATCAAAGCGGAAGAGATTATTATCTGGACAGACATAGACGGCATGCATAACAATGACCCGAGACACGTTCAAAACACCTATCCTATTAGAAAAGTTTCCTTCAGAGAAGCTGCTGAATTAGCCTATTTTGGTGCAAAAATACTACACCCGACTTGCGTTATACCTGCCGAAAATGCTGGTATTCCCATTCGTTTAAAAAATACTTTCACCCCAGATACTTCAGGCACCTTAATCTCGGGGGAATCGTCAGGACATTTGGTTACCGCAATGGCCGCAAAGGACTACATTACCGCTATCCGCATCAGATCAGGAAGAATGCTCAATGCATTTGGATTTTTACGACGCGTTTTTGAAGTTTTTGAAAAACATCATACCTCCATTGATATGATAACCACCTCCGAGGTATCTGTTTCTCTAACCATTGATGATAAAAGTAGACTGAGCAATATCATTACTGATATTTCACCTTTTGGGGAAATACAAATGGAGGACGATTTCTCCATTATTAGCATCGTGGGAGATAATATTGCCCATGCCGAAAATTTGCTCCCCGGTATTTTTGAAGTTCTGGAGGGCATTCCCATTCGAATGGTATCCTTAGGTGGAAGCCCCAATACGATCTCTATTTTAGTTCCATCCACTGATAAAGTTATTTCACTTCAAAAATTAGATAACATACTATTCCATACTCATCCTTTAACCCAACAAAAAACAAACATTCAGTAGGTATTTTAGGTTAGGGCAATTCTGAATGTATTTCCACGCAACCTGACCCGATATTTTTCGGTCAGGTTGTTGTTTTTTACGTCCCTACCCCAGGCTTTCGCTCATTATTATTATTTCTGCAGAAATATGTGTGTTAAAACACTTATATTACTATCTAAAGCATCGGAATTACTAAATACCTAATCATTCTATCCCTAAGTTTATAAAAAAATGCATTTTCAACTCCCTTGGTAAGGTAATGTTAAAAGTTTAGCTGAATTCGATGCTAAATAGGAGGTATTCCTTTTTTTAATACCAAAACTTTATTTGCTTATTATTTCATTCATTTTAATTATAAAAACTATGCATCGTATTATACTAAGTCTTATTTTAATATTTCCTTTATTAACCATTGCTCAAGCTCCGGAAAAAATTAATTTTCAGTCGATCCTCAGGAATAGGGAGGGGGTAATATGGAGCAATAAATTAGTATCATTGAAAATAGGCATTCTTGAGGGAAGTGCCAACGGAACGATAAAATACCTTGAAACGCATAATAAAACAACCGATATGTCCGGGCTTATTAGCTTACAAATAGGGACAGGAAACATTTTATCGGGATCATTTCATCAAATCAACTGGGGTAATGCTACACATTTTATTCGCTTAGAAGCTGATTTTGAAGGTGGAAACCAATTTTTGCTTTTAGGTTCTCAACCATTATCAAGCGTCCCATACGCTCTTTTTACCAATGTGGCAGATACCACCTTACATGAAAAAACGGAGATAGACCCTGTTTTTAACTTAAGTGTAGCTAAAGGTATATCTCACGCAGACACAGCCTATTGGAATAGAACAGGGAATAACCCGGGAGATATTCAAGTTTGGAACGGCTCATTATGGGTGAATGTACCTGCAGGAATACCCGGCCAAATTTTAACCATTTCTCCCGCTGGAAATCCAGGTTGGCTGTCATCAATAAATACCGTTTTACCTACGGTGTCCATGATTGGATTATCAGAAATATTTCCAAATTCTATTCGTTTTAGTGCACAAGTTTTGTCCGACGGCGGCGGTCATATTACCTCGAAAGGCATCGTTTACGGAACTCAAATACTGCCAACCTTACTTAACCAATCGGTAATAATCGGAACAGAGACCGGAGCGTTCGAAGGCACAATTACAGCACTTTTACCAAATACCAGGTATTATTTTCGTGCCTTTGCCACCAATGAACAAGGTACGCGCTATAGTAATCAGCTATTGGAAAATACGACCTCTTTGGTTACTGATGTAGATGGAAATATTTATCAAAGTTTAAAAATTGGTACCCAAATATGGTTAAAGAAAAATCTAATGGTTACTAAATATCAAAATAGAGACACTATTAATGAGGTAATCCCCGACGGATTATGGCAAAACTTACTCATAGGAGGGTGGTCAAATATCGATAACACTTCCAATAATAATGAAACCTATGGAAAACTTTATAATTGGTTTGCCGTGTCAGATGAAAGAAAATTATGCCCGCTGGGTTGGAAAATTCCTTCTGATGCTGACTGGACTATCCTTACCAGCTATCTGGGTGGTCTTGATGTTGCCGGGGGTAAACTGAAATCGACAGGCATTACCTTTTGGCAAATACCCAATGCCTGGGCCAATAACCTAAGCTCTTTTACAGGTTTACCAAGTGGCTATCGGGATGAACTCGGTGTGTTTTTTGGCATCGGTTATTACGGCTTATGGTGGAGCTCAACCAGTAACGGCACAGAAGCCTGGTCAAGATATGTTTACAATGAATTTAATTATGCCTCAAAAGAGACCTTGAGCAAGAAACGGGGACTATCCATAAGGTGTTTAATAGAATAAAAATGTATTCTCTATGATTCGTAACCCGAGTGATTTTGTCACCCAACTAATTTATACCCGACATGCTAAAGATTTTTTATTCATCTGTAGCGGAGTTATCATGGCAAGTATTGGGCTAAAGGGCTTCTTACTTCCAAATAATTTTTTAGATGGTGGAGCCATGGGCACTTCATTATTGGTGAAAATATTAACCAATGTCGATTTATCTCTATTAATTATTGTGATCAATCTTCCCTTTGTCATACTGGGCGCCAGGCAAATTTCCATATCCTTTTCCATAAAAAGTAGATTTTATAATCAATGCGTAGAAGAATATTTAGGTGTCTTAATTATCCATACAAAAAATGAAGAAATTAAAAAATAAATAACCTTAGAACTTTGATAAAGAAATTAATATACTATTTTGAGTGGTTACCCGGTTGGAAGTTACCAACCTTCTCCTGGAAATCGAAAAAATTGATCCGGATGCCTTTTTAGTGCAACATCCTATTAAGGATTCTAAAGGGGGGCTGATAAAAAAGAGACCTCTTCATTGATTTATACTTATTATCGTTTTTTCACTTTGTCTTAAAACTTTATTTACCTATGTCAATCCTATCTTTTTGTACTTAAACTGAACTAAATCCAAATAATCTTAATATTTTGGTTGTCGAATATAAAAATGGGTAAATGAAAGGAAAGTTATTGGCCGTAGATATTGGCAATTCCAATATTGTGACGGGGATTTGGCATAATAACGCATGGAGCGAAATCTGGAGATTTTCGTCTCACCCTCCTCTTGACGATAAAGATTTCTATACCCATGCCATACACGAAATACTAACAGAAAAGCGAATAAAAACGACAGAAATAACAGATATTGTAGTTAGCAGCGTAGTTCCCTCTTTAATCCCATTTTGGCTAAATGCATTGAAAGTACATTTTAAGGTAGAGCCAATACTTATCGGCAAACAGCACTTTTCAACATTAAAAATGGGAATCATTGCACAAGACGAGATAGGTACTGATATCCTTTCGAATGCTTTTGCTGTTTTCAATCGTTATCCGTTTGATAGTATTGTCATAGATTTTGGAACCGCACTGACGTTTACCACCGTTAGTAAAAACTCGGGTATTTTAGGGGTATCCATTGCCCCGGGATTAAAAACGGCTACCTTGTCTCTATTTAAAGGTGCCGCTCAACTTCCTGAGGTTCCTCTTATTTTACCTGACTCGGTTCTCGGGAAAAACACAGTACAAGCCATACAGAGTGGGGTACTTATTGGTTATATTGGACTTATTAAATATACCGTAGAGGCTATCAGACAAGAACTGAACCACTCATTTCCCGTTATTGCTACAGGTGGTTTATCGGCAATATTACACCCCTTGAAAGATTTTTTCTATGTAATTGATCCTAATTTAACTTTAGATGGGATGAGATTTATTTATGAAGCCGTAAAAAATGATTCAGGGGACCGCCCTTAGTTTTTCCCACTTTTTCATCTTATCGGACCATTTTTTAATCATTTCCCGCAGGGAATCTTCCTCTTCTAAGATTAAACCTTCTAAAGAAAAATTTTCCTTTTCCAGTTTAGTTATTAATTTCCTATTACTTATTAATTTATTCCTGTAACTATCCAGTTCCTTTTCCAGGAAATGAACGTCTTTTTTTAAAATCTCAAATTCATTGTTATACAACAAGGGTAATTTGTCGACTAAAAATTGATTGGCTAAACTCCTCCATTTTTCTAAAGACCCATCCTCCTTTGGAAACAAAATCCATACTAAAGAATCTTTATGGATGTTAATGTAGGCAACATGCAATGTACTGGTAGTACCCCCGAAAAAACTGAGGGAGTTTATCTCTTTTGAGATATAACTTATCTCCGTTTTACTTTTAGAATCAATTTTTAAAGAAGTGTTTAATTTTTCCTTTAGAAACAATTTCCATTGTTGTATAAAGGGTTTTTGTCCAATATCCGTTCCAAAACACAAAGCTGCTTTAGTCTGCCCTTTGTAAACAAACGCAGTATCTCTGGTCAAGGAGGAGTTTATTTCCTGGCTTTTCAGCGAAAAAAAACAACATAAAGGAAGGACTAAAACAACATATTTCAACATCAAACAAATTATTCAGGTTTTAAATTTTTTATCACCTTAACGAGCATATTTCCATTTACCCGATCTGTTAGTTCCATCCCATTTAAAATGGCCAATTCCTTATGTCTGGCAACAGGCATTTTATAATCAGCTAACACCTCTGCGAACGTTCCATTTCTCCTTACGCTAACTATTTGAATGCGCTCAACCTGTCTGTTTAATTTTTCTCTATCTGTTAGTCTACTAAAACCATCTACTGCATTATCCATAGCAGCATTAAAAAATTTTACTTCAGTTCCCTGAGCAATGGCAAGAAATCTAAACATATTTTTACCGTCTTGAATAAGAATTAATTTTATAGTTAAAGGTTCTGCACCACTATTAGGTGCCTTTTGTTTAAGCTCAGCTTCTATGGCCTGGAAACCGTTTATACGCCTATTTTTATCCTTCACCAGTTCTAATTCATTTTCATCTAAGGTTTCCTTTAAAGCTGTTTGAAAATCATTTCCTTTGGCTAAATCAAAAATGAGCAATCCTTTTCCCGATTTTTCTGTCACTGTAACCTGAGTTGGGGCATTGGTTAAAGTCCAATCTTTTGGAACGGGAAAATAAAATGCTAACGCTGGATGATAAAACACTGATTTTTCCACAAAACCCTGTTGAGGATCTTCACCATAAGGCAGATTGTCAATTCTCTTCAAATAGGAATCCCTATTTACTGAAAAAGACTGATTTGGCAATTTTTCCTGCCAGATTTTTGTTAGTTCTCCCACTTTTTCAAAGCGATCAAGAGGCGCTGGGTGAGTACTTAAAAAGGCAGGCATTCTGTCTTCTCCTTCCCCCCCAAGTTTATCTAAAGTTTTGAAAAAATCTGCCATTTGCTTACCGTCGTTCCCTGTTTTTGAGGCATATTCAACCCCAAGTTCATCAGATTGAGATTCATCTTCTCTACCAAATTTCATAAAAAGCAATTGTAAACCTGCCCCGGCAATGTCTGCAAAGGTTTCCAACTCTTTTGATATACTTGAACCAATGGCAAGACCAAGCTGCGCCAACATCTGTTTGCTATATTGATTTGCCCCATGTCTTGCAGTAACATGGCCAATTTCATGTCCTAACACCCCTGCAAATTGAGCTTCATTATTGAAATGCGCCAGAATTCCTCTTGTGAAATAAACGTAACCACCAGGTAAAGCAAAAGCATTGACCACGGGTGAATCCAATATTTTAAAATGAAATGGAAGGGTAGACCTATGACTTACTTTGGCCATTTCATTTCCCTTTTCATTAATAAATGCCTGAAGTTCCGGGTTTTCAAGGATACCAAATTCTGCAACAATCTCCGGGTCGGACTCTGCTCCCAATTTTATTTCATCTGCTTCTGACATTAACATAACTTCCCTTTTTCCTGTCACTGGATTTTTGGCACAAGTAGCCAACATAAGGGCTAAAACCAGTACTTGAAAGAAATAAATTAATTTCATGATTATGTTTTTACATCTTAAAAATCAAACAAAATTATTTACTGATTACGATTCGAAAGTTGAGACATCCAAATCCCGCTTAATAATACTAAGAAAATACCAATATAGGTATAAAGGTTGTAATTCGCATCGCCTAACATCATACCTGCTACCCATGAAAAAGGTATTTGTAAAAAATTAAGGGTACCCATAACGGCCGGTTTTCCTAAACTAAAAGCGTTGGTTACAAATGATTGTCCAATTAACGCAATGACAGACATGCATAGTATTAAAAGCCAATCATATCCTTTAGGCATAATAAATGAGGCAAGAAAGAAATCATAGGATGGATTCTGATAAAACGCACTCACCAAAAATGAAAAACAACTAAGAATGAGTCCACCAG
>CAMDWC010000076.1 GCA_945878825.1 Haliscomenobacter hydrossis DSM 1100 | reverse complement strand
ACCGTTTTTAATCGTTGCTGAAAATAAAGAGGCTGCCGCTTATTTTTGGAATACCCTCAGTTTGTTATTTGATAAAAAACAAATTTATTTTTTTCCTGATTCTTTCAAAAGGCCTACCCATTTCGACGAAATAAATAAGCCAAATATCCTGGAAAGAACGGAAGTTGTCTCGGCTTTGTATGATAAAGCGGAATCAACGGTTATTGTTACCTATTCGGAAGCGCTTTTCGAAAAAGTGGTGAACCCTGTCGATCTCGAGAAAACCAGACTTAATTTTTCAAAAGGGGAAAAACTTGATAGAGATTTCATTATTGAAGTACTGTTAGATTACGGTTTTTCAAGGGAAGAGTTCGTTTATGAACCTGGTCAATTTTCAATCAGAGGGGGAATTATCGACATTTATTCCTTCGGTAATGAATTACCCTATCGTATTGAGCTTTTTGACGACGAGGTAGAAAGAATCAGATCTTTCGATCCCATGAGCCAACTTTCCCAAACGGAATTGGTCAAAGTCAGCATTGTTCCCAATATGAACAAAAGATTTGAAAAATCAGATAAAGTGGCATTTACTGATATTCTTCGCCCGGAAACTCTGGTTGTTGTATGGGATTTGAATCTTTTGCGTGAAAAATTAGTGATTTGCGAGGAAAAGGCCGCCGATTTTAGTAAAACCATTTCTATTTTGCACGAAGGTGAGGAGGCTGATTTTGCCCGTGAAAAATCTTACGTCAAGTCAGATGCACTTCTTTCAGCACTTTGCGCAAAATCAATCCTGTGTTTTAGTGCAAGAAATCAACCCGTTCCTATAATAAGTCAAATTGATTTTTCAGGAAAGCCTCAGCCTCAGTTCAATAGAAATTTTGACCTCCTCATTGCCGATTGGAAAGAAAGACAGGCCAAAAAGCAGGAAATCTATTTGTTTACGGAAAATGCACGTCAGGTTGAACGTTTTCATGCCATTTTTGATGACATGAAAGCAGAACTCATTTTTCACCCGGTGATTATTGGTTTACATGAAGGATTTATAGACGAGGGTTTGGGTATTGCCTGTTTTACAGACCATCAGATTTTTAACAGATTTCACCGTTTTAAACTTAGACACTCTTATTCCAGAGATCAGGCGCTGCAACTAAAACTGGTAAAAGATTTACAGCCGGGTGACTTTATTTCTCATATTGACTATGGTATTGGAAAATTTTCAGGTCTTCAGAAAATTGAAATTAATGGAAATTTCCAAGAGGCCGTAAGATTATTTTATAAGAATAATGACATCTTATATGTCAGTGTCAATTCCTTACATAAGATTTCAAAATATGTGGGAAAGGAAGGCACGGAACCTCAACTTAGCAAACTGGGCTCCGATGCGTGGAAAAATCTGAAAAATAAAACTAAAAAGAAACTTAAAGATATTGCAGCAGAGCTCATAAAACTGTATGCCCAACGGAGGGCTGCCCCGGGATTTGCCTTTCCTCCTGACAGTTATTTACAGGACGAACTGGAAGCGTCCTTCATTTATGAGGACACACCGGATCAGTATAAAGCCACCGTGGACGTGAAAGCTGATATGATGAAACCATACCCTATGGACCGTTTAATTTGCGGAGATGTAGGTTTTGGGAAAACGGAAATTGCCATAAGAGCAGCTTTTAAGTCGGTGGTAGCAGGTAAACAAGTGGCCATATTGGTGCCAACAACCATTTTAGCACTGCAACATGCCAAGACTTTTCATGGCCGTCTGGAGCCCTTTGGCGTTACGGTCGATTATGTTAATCGCTTCAGAACCACCAAAGAAAGGAAGGAAACTTTTGCGAAATTGGCCGACGGTAAAGTCGATATTATTATTGGTACCCATAGTTTATTGGGAAAAGATACCCATTTTAAAGATTTAGGATTGCTTGTCATTGACGAGGAGCAGAAATTTGGCGTCGCCTCCAAAGAAAAATTAAGAAGTCTGAAAACGGATGTTGATACATTGACACTCACAGCAACGCCTATACCCAGAACATTACAGTTTTCGTTAATGGCTGCCAGAGATCTTTCCATCATCAGAACGCCGCCGCCAAACAGGCAACCCATTCAAACCGAGGTTCATGCGTTTAATGAGGAGCTTATTAGAGATGCCATTTACTACGAAGTGAATAGAGGAGGTCAGGTGTTTTTTGTCCACAATAGGGTGAAAAATCTGGAGGAAATGTCCGTTCTTATTAAAAAATTATGCCCTGATATTTCTATTGGCTTCGCCCACGGGCAATTGGAATCATCAAAACTTGAAACGGCGCTGATGGACTTCATTGACAAAAAATATGATGTGCTCGTATGTACCAATATTATTGAAACGGGATTGGATATAGCTAATGCTAATACGATGATTATCAACAATGCCCATCAATTTGGATTAAGCGATTTACATCAGCTGAGGGGGCGGGTAGGTAGGTCCAATAAGAAAGCATATTGTTATTTGTTAAGTCCATCTATGTTATCCCTTACCGATGACGCCCGTAAACGGTTAAAGACGCTGGAAGATTTTTCTGAACTTGGCAGTGGTTTTCAGATTGCCATGAAAGACCTGGACATCAGAGGTGCCGGAAATATTCTGGGTGCCGAACAAAGTGGATTTATTGCCGATATTGGTTATGAAACTTATCAGAAAATATTGGAGGAAGCTGTTCAGGAACTAAAGGAAACAGATTATAAAGATTTATTCAGAGAGGAATTAGAAAAGGACAGGAAGTTTGTCCGCGATGTTCAAATAGAAACAGATATTGATTTATTCATACCCGATACTTATGTGAGTAATGTCCAGGAACGTTTAAGTATGTACACCCAAATAGATCAAATTGAGACGGAAGATCAGATTGATGATTTTATCAGCCAGATGAAGGATCGTTTTGGAAGAGTACCTCATCAAATTCATGAACTATTTGAAGGATTACGTTTGCGTTGGATATGTAAAAGGATAGGTTTCGAACGTATTATTTTAAAGGGAAATAAGCTGAGATGTTATTTTATTGATAACCCACAATCGTCTTATTATGAATCTCCTCAGTTTCAGAAGGTGCTTCAATACGTGGCTGGTTCCGGAAAAAAGGAGGGCTTGTTAATTAAAAAGTCAACGACGAACCTCATGTTGATACACGAAAATATAAGAAGCCTGGAAAAAGCTAAGATCCTGCTTAACCGGATAGCTGCAGAGATTAATCAATAAATTTTGTTGAAAGAAGCTTGTTGGATTGGTGTTGAATGTATTTCGTTATCAATTGTGCGGATACATTATTCTTTAAAATGCAACCCAATTTTTTTCTTCCATATTTTGTTAAGTGTCACTTGCTACCAATCCATCTCGTTTTTCCCGTTTATTTATATTTAAAAATAGCAGAATAAAGTTTAGATTTACCCTCAATAATTTTGCCTTTATTTATCTCGATTTATCTAAAAAGTTTGTATTAAATTTTAATAAGTTACTAAATATTTAAATAGTATTATTTATGTGTGGTATCGTTGGTTATATTGGGTTTAAAGAGGCTTTTCCTATTCTGTTAAAAGGATTAAAAAGATTAGAATATCGGGGTTACGATAGTTCTGGCGTAGTTCTTTTAGAAGAAGAAACATTACAACTTTTTAAGAAAAAGGGAAAGGTCAAAGAGCTGGAGCAATTTGTCGAAGGGGAACAACTTGCAGGAAATATTGGCATCGGGCACACAAGATGGGCTACTCATGGCGTTCCCAATGACTTAAATGCCCATCCGCATTTGTCCTTTGATGGAAATATGGCGATGATTCATAATGGTATCATCGAAAATTATGCCAATCTGAAACAAATATTAGTTGATAATGGATTTGAATTTAAAAGTGAAACAGATACGGAGGTCCTTTTAAATTATATTCAATTTTTGAAAAATAAAGATTTATTATCCCTTGAAATGGCCTTGCAACAAGCCTTACAACAAGTAAAAGGTACTTACTGCATTCTTCTTTTATCTGTCGATGAACCCAATGTTTTATTTGCGGCAAGAAAGGGAAGTCCGCTGGTCATTGGCATTGGTAAAAATGAATTTTTCCTGGCCAGTGATGCAACCCCTCTTTTAGGATATACTAATGAGGTTTTTTATCCTAATAACGAGGAAATTATTATATTAAGAAGGCATGATTATCAGGTGATAAATTTTAATGGGGAACAAGTGACACCTGTCATTCAGGAACTTTTAATGGAAGAGAAGGCCATTGAAAAAGGGGGATTTGATCATTATATGCTCAAGGAAATGTATGAGCAGCCCGAATCTTTTACCAATTGCCTCAGAGGTCGCATACAATTAGATACAGGAACGCTGATAAAAACAGAGGATATTCGTTCCTGGGTTTCCTTGTTTCAAAAGGCACCGAGGATTATCATTGTCTCCTGTGGGTCAAGTTGGCATGCAGGACTGTTGGGAGAATACTGGATTGAGGAATTGGCAAGAATTCCTGTGGAAGTAGAATATGCTTCAGAATTTCGCTACCGCAACCCTATTATTTATCCGGGCGATATCGTTTTAGCTATCTCTCAAAGCGGGGAAACAGCCGATACTTTGGTTGCTTTGGAAAAGGCAAAAGATCAGGGTGCGCTAATCTTTAGTATCGTTAACGTGGTCGGAAGTAGCATTCCCAGAATGAGTGACGCTTATGCTTATACTCATTCAGGACCTGAAATTGGGGTAGCAAGTACGAAAACATTTTTAGGTCAGTTAGGGGTGCTCATGTTATTGGCTATGAGTATTGCGGAAGAGAAAAATAGTATTTCCAGCGAGAGGATTATGACTTTGGGTAAGGAAATGATCCGTTTACCTCATCTTATTGAAGAGGTTTTAAAACAACATGACCATATAAAATCGGTAGTAAAATCTTATACTTCCGCGACCGATGTCTTGTTTTTAGGAAGAGGTTATAATTTTCCAATCGCGCTAGAAGGCGCTTTAAAACTAAAAGAAATTTCTTATATTCATGCAGAAGGGTATCCCGCTGCCGAAATGAAACATGGGCCTATTGCCTTGGTTGATGAACATTTACCCGTTGTTTTTCTGGCGACGAAAGATAATTGTTACGAAAAAATTATATCGAATATTCAAGAGATTAAAGCCAGAGGGGGAAAAATTATTGCCCTGGCTACCGAAGGAGATCAAATAGTTCCTGCCCTGGCAAAGGACACCTTTTTTCTTCCTGAAACAGATGAATTATTAGCTCCTTTCCTAAATGTTATCGTTTTGCAACTTTTTAGCTACGAAATGGGCATTCAAAAGGGTTTAGATGTGGATCAACCAAGAAATTTAGCTAAAAGTGTTACCGTAGAGTAGAGTGAACCATCCTGAATTAAATCTCTACTGACTAACAATGAGTTAGAATTAGATATTATCGGAGAGTCTTTTGACTCACCTTTTTTATTCTCGGTAACCATGAGTGGAATTCTTAGGTGTAATTCAAGGTGGTGAATAGGGTCCTTGAATCGTGAATCAATATCACCTTGTTCAATAACGAGTCCAAGACCGACCTCTTTAATTTAGTCGACCAATTATGTGTTTTATTATAGGTGGATGATAATTGTTCTATGGTTTTATACCAAGAATCTTGTTGTCCAAAAGATTTTAAAGTATCCTTTAGGTTTTCAATCTCAATATTGACATCCCTGTATTTCTTATCTAACGGTTTCTTTAAACTAAGATATACAACATCAGAAGTCAACTCATCCATAATTCGTTTCCTTTCAATAGTTACTAATTGGAACAGCCAGATTATATAATATTTGTTAAAATCAGAGGTAAATTTTCTAAATTAATGCAAAATTAAAAAGAGAGTTGTAGAAGAATCTGTAGCTACTACTCTCTATTAAACCTTAGTTAGTGAAGTTATTACATGAAAAGTATAATTATAACTCATTTATATCTAATGAATTAGATGGTTTTAGATGAGTTTGGTTTAACTGAGAACGCACTGTTTGGTCCGCTAAAAGAAGAAAATCATTAGCCTATTTCTATTTTTTTTCATATTGAATAATGTCGCCATTTATATCTGTTGATATAAATTTTATGGTGATGTTATTGTAGGTTAATGTTTGTCCAATGCTAAGGGGTGCTTGTAATTTTTTTAAATCCGTTTCATCAAGAGGTAGCACTTTTATAGGCCCAACACCAGTTGCCACTTTTGTATCAATTAAATAAACCAAAGGACCAGATTTTGGAATTTTAATATCATATCCTAAATTTCTTCTGCTTTCTACAACTATAGCAGAGTTTCCGTCTATTGGAATAACTAAAAGTTTGATGCCATCTTTTTTCTCTACTGGTGTAAGCATAATTGTTCCTGAGGCTAAACTGTTACTACAAATAACTTGATTATCATTTATCCAACCTAACAACCACCTTTCCCATCCAAAAAATTCAGGTGCAGTTCCAGATATTAAACCCATCAAACTAAATTCACCAACAAATCTCTGTCCTCCTCCAGTAAAAGGATATAAATCAGCTAAGGCTAAAGTATGACCAAATTCATGAGGTAGCCAAAGACCTTTCCAGCCATCTAAATCTCTCCCAGAAGTAGCACCATTATTCATTTTACTTCCATCTGCAGTAATTCCATTTCCAGAATTAGCGCAAAATGCTGGTCCATTATTAATTGAACCTGCATCAGGATTTGATACAATTAAGAATGCACCACTATTTGAAAAGTCTACTGTTGGGTCAGCTAAATTAATTGCTTCTTGAATATAAGCTTTATGCAAAGCGAAAGTTAATGCCGACCATCCATACCCAGTTGAAGGTTTACTCATTCTCAACCATTTATATTGGGGATCGAAATTGAGTTTAAAATTACCATAAGATACTGCACTAAAGTAATTCTCTGAAGCTGGAGAGATACTTTTACTAAATACATCTTGAGGGGTCCTTGTTGCTGGTGCATCACTAAAGTCAACAAATATTACAGTAACTTTAATTGCACCAATAGCATTAGTGCGACTTGCTATTCTCGGAAACCCTAAACCCACATCTGGTCTACCAGATAAATCAGGTAATTTACATGGAGCATAAGAGTTTGAATAAGTAAACCCCGCAATTGTATTGGAGCCACTTGCATTAGTAATCATAATATTGCCGCTTGCGCCAGCTCCAACTACTGCAGTTATTGTACTTGAGTCAACAATAGTAAAAGATGCAGCTAATGAACCACCAAAACTCACAGCAGTAGTCCCAATAAAATTAGTTCCTTTAATTGTTACAAGATTAGTAGTTGTTGCAGTTGTTGGAAAAAAAGAGGATATAGTAGGTAGCGTTTTGTTGTAAATAAATCCAGCTAATGTAGCAGTTCCACTAGGAGTTGTTACTTTAACATCTCCGCTGGCTCCTGAACCAACTATTGCAGAAATAGATGTAGCACTTGAAACTGAAAAAGAAGTTGCCTGAACACCTCCAAAATTTACAGATGTAGAGCCTGTAAAATTTTTTCCAGTTATAATTACTGATGTTCCATTATTACCGTCAGTTGGGGTAAAGGATGTAATTACAGGAACAGGATTTGTCGGTGTTATTATAGGAGTTGACGAATTGTCTGATTTTGAGCACTTTAACAAAAAAAGTATTAAGATTAGAAATGAGTACCTTTTCATATTCTGCTTATTTTTTTAAATTATTAAAAGACAAAAGTATAATTTTTTTAAACATTTTAAAACGTTAAAAAAATAAAAATAATAGTTAAACTAGTATCACTAATTACCCTTGTTTCTACTTTAATTTGTATCGAGCTACATCGAGTAAAGAAGATGTTTAAAATGGTAACCAAATAAGTACTTAAAAGACAATTTATGTTCTTTTAGGATATTTATGACCGTCGGTAGACCCGACCGTAACGAAGTGGAGGTCGGAATAACTAAGAGACATCTGTAACGTAGTTAACAACTTCTATCTTGGAGTGGAGAATTTCAGGTTCAAATGACAGGGAGAATCGTTTTAGACTCCGTTGTTTCTTGGTGTACATACTTCTCGCCAGTGGTTGGGAGAATACTTTTCCTCTTGGGCTCAAGTAGTTATTCTCATTCATCCAATTACTTATCTGAATGAAATTCATCTTCTGGACTTCGTGTTGTTCTCGGATGTTGTCAAATAACTTCTGTTAATATTCACAATCACTTTACGGTGATATCCAAAGGTTGCAACAGGATACTTTAATTACCATTGATAGGAAGAATCCTTTGGTATAGAAGCGGCAGGAATTATTAGCTTTGTTCGGTGTTTTAGAACCTTTCATCACCGTAGAGTAAGTATTATGGAAAAAAAGTATTTTAAAAAACCGCTGGAATCCCTTGGGTATTCTTTTGTTGACGAAAAAATGGTCCCGTCCGAGTATTTAAAATTAAGAAATGAAGCGTTTTCATACCCCTTTGAACTAAGAAATCTTTCTGAAGAGGAAATTATTACCTTAGAAAGGAATAATAATTTTTGTCCTAAGTGGTCTGATTTTTACGTTGGTCCTGATTTTGATGTTTCTCTGGTCAGAAATTGTACTTTTTATGGCTTAATCCGAATGGGGAATCTGCAAAGGCTTTTCCAGAGTTATAGCGATTTATCATTGCCCGTGGGTCTCTACAGTTCCAGAATTATAAATTGTGATTTTGGGGATAATGTCGTAATCGACCAAGTGGCTTATATGTCAAATTATGTGGTGGGAAATGAGGTCATGTTGGTGAATATCAATGAGCTGGTCACTTCGGAAACCGCCCGATTTGGAAATGGAATCCTAAAAGGGGACGAGGAGGAAGATAAACGAATCTGGCTAGAGCTTTGTAATGAAAATCAAGGCAGAAAAATATTGCCTTTCGACGGCATGCTGCCCGGAGATGCTTATTTATGGACGAGAAACAGACATGATGTGGCGCTCCAGAACGCTTACAAAAAATTGACTGATAATGCATTTGACAAAAAAAATGGCATCTTTGGTCGTATCGGCAATCACACCATTATAAAAAATACCAGAAGTATAAAAGATGCATTGATTGGTTCAAATGCTTATATAAAAGGGGCCAATAAGATTAAAAATGTGACCATACATTCCGGTCCGGAGGGGCATACTCAAATTGGTGAAGGGTGTGAAATTGTAAATGGTATCATTGGTTTTGGATGTAGAATTTTTTACGGGGTTAAAGCCGTGCGTTTCATTTTGGGAGATCATGCCCAATTGAAATATGGTGCCCGATTGATCAATTCATACCTTGGTTTTAACAGTACGATCTCTTGCTGCGAGGTGTTGAATGCGTTGATTTTTCCAAATCATGAGCAACATCACAACAACTCATTCCTTTGTTCAGCCTTGTTAATGGGTCAAAGCAATCTGGCAGCAGGGGCAACCATTGGTTCCAATCATAATAGCAGGGCTGCAGACGGTGAATTGGAAATTGGAAGAGGTTTCTGGCCTGGCCTTTGTGTCAGTATTAAGCATCCATCAAAATTTTCAAGCTATTGTATTCTGGTTAAAGGGGATTATCCAGCTGAATTAAATATTCAACTACCTTTTTCATTGGTTAGTAATGATTTGCATAACAATGAATTACGTATTTTGCCAGCTTATTGGTTTTTACATAATCAATATGCTTTAGAACGAAATGCCTGGAAATACGGGCAAAGGAATAAAAGAACAGCGACCATTCAAGCCATTGATTTTGACTATCTGGCTCCGGATACGGTGGCAGAGTTATTTTTCGGCAAATTGATATTGTCGGAAATTATTATGAACACGCTTTTAGATAAACGATTGATTTCTATTGAAAAAATTATTGATGGAAGTTTTAGTTTTGAAGAAATTACGGATAAAATCGAGTCTGAGTTGTCTTTCTATTTGCCGCAGGCTGAAAACGGTAAAAGGCCTGTTCGCATTTTAAAAATCAATGAGGCATACAAGGCTTATACTGATGCCATTATTTTTTATGGGGCAAGAGCCTTATTTCATATTTTACAGAAAGCTCAGAAGGAAGAAAGGTTGATGGAAATTTGTGCGGCATTGCCAACGTATGATTTTGAAAAATATAAATGGTTGAATATTGGTGGCCAATTGATTCGGAAAGTTTCCATCCAGGATCTATATGACAGATTGAAAAAGAATGAGATACAAAGTTGGGAAGAAGTGCACCAATTTTATGTAGAAGAGGGCAATAAATATGCTGGCTTGAAGGAACAAGATGCCTTATTGGCCCTTTCTGAAGTGTCGGAAACTGCGTTCAAAAAATGGGATATTGCTTTTTTAATTGATATTCTGGGGCAATTCAAGGGTATTATAGAGATTTTTCAAACTCAGTTTATTCGTTCAAGAAAGAAGGATTTCGACAATCCATTCCGGCTAATGATGTATGAAAATGAGCAAGAAATGGAGGCGGTTTTGGGAAGTATTGAAAAAGATTCTTTCATTAAGAATAAAATGACGGAATGGGACCAGCTGAAACATCAGGTATCCCTTTTGGTGGATGAACTTGATATGCTATCCAGGGTTATTTGACCTGCGAAGCTCGGGATATTTCTGACCCTTTAAACCGATGTTTTTCGACACTTTAGGTTAAATTTATATTATGAATATTTCGCCAGTTCTACATAAAGCACCCTTTAAGTCATTTGATGAAAAAAAGAATGATCTAAATTATTGGTTATCCCAGCCTTTGATAAAAAGACTTGAAGCGGTGACCTTTTTAATATCGCAAACGGTAGATCTTAAAACTACCAGAATGGATAAGTCTCATGTAGTAAGAAGAAAGCTGAAAGTATTGAACAATTAGCCCGTTATCTGGATAGATTAAGACAGAAAACAGGATATATGGTATTTCTCGAAAAGAAAAGCGAGGCAGAATTATCCTGGGAAGATCGCATACGTCGGGAAGTACATGTTGTTGACAATAAGGAAATCATATTATATGCTATAAAGGGGTAACCCTCGCGGTTGCCCGAAAAACTTTACGTGTAGATTAATTTTTCAATGCATATTGCTTGTTGCTGTTAAAAAGAACCTTTTAAAGGGTCATCTATCTTTACCAATTCACAATAATGTGTCCAGTTTAATTTGTGAGGAACTTCTTCACAAATTGGGAAATGCTGGTAAAAAACAGCATATAGTTTAAATTAGAACGGCTAAATCCCTTGCCATAAGCCAAATGAGTATTCCAGTGTATAATCCGGTGAAATTGAGTTCCTCGGAACTTTTGGTGAAATTTCATATTTGTTTAGTAATATGAAAAATAGAGATGACGAAGAACCGATTTTAATCTAGAGTATCCAAGTTAACAAATCATGATATATTTTCAGCGACGACATGCCAGATGCTATTATCGAGTTACTTAAGCATTGATTTTGCTAATCTTAATTTATTCTATCGTCATTTTAAGTTTCTTTCCAAGTCCGGCTTCCACTATCTTTCGGAAAGTAGACATTTCAAGGTCAGTTTTATCATTCTCTATTCTCGAAATGTAAAATCTTGTTGTTCCACTTCTCATGGCTAACTGTTCTTGTGTCATACCCACTTTCAAGCGTGCACTTCTTATCAGTTTGCCATATCTATATTTTGAGGGGTCGTTAATACTATCACTTAGTTCGTAAAGAACATCTGCTCCTATTTCGTACGGCAAGATTAAATCTTCCCCGTGTTCTCCATTTACTTTAATCTTAAGGTTTGGCCATGACAATGTATAGTTTACCAGTTTTACTTTTTTAAAAACTTTTTCGTCCATTAAGGGGTATTCTAAATCGTTTTCGGCAACATTCCACTGTTTAAAAATCTTGGCAAAGTCCAGTACCCTGCTCTCTCCGTTGTTGAACATGCATTGAATTTTGTGTCCAGAAATCTTTTCGATTTTTACAATTCTAGGTATTTTAACTTTCTGCCTCATAGCCTTGGGTTTAATTTGTTGAAAATATCCAAAAGAAATTTTTTATTGTCTGCCGCCCAGTCTGTTACTTTTTTCTCTGTACTTTAGGTATTTTTCCCATATAACACGTTAACGTTTCAATGACGATAAGCTCTTCAAATTCAGCAAATTTCGCATGAAAGTGTGGGGGTGGATGGTCACGCGGGTAAATGTCAATCTTTATATTATCTATAGTTTTAACTGTCGGCATTTGATGTTATCCATTTAGATAACAAATGTAAAAGATTATTTTCTGATTTCCAAGGTGGTTTTCTATTTATTACGATTGACAGGCAGAAATGTGGTATCTGCTTAAGCATAACAGATTGCTTCAGCAGAAAATATTGGTTAATTTTTTGCTTGGATGAAGAACCTTAATTTTGAAAAGGACGACAACGTTT
>CAMDWC010000075.1 GCA_945878825.1 Haliscomenobacter hydrossis DSM 1100 | reverse complement strand
GATATTCTAAGCTATTTCCTGCATTCCTCCTGGCATGCTATCGGTTTGGAAATGGAAGGAGCTCATTACCAAAAGGCCATACAGTCTGCGTCGAAAATTAGAAATAATATACCGCAAGATATTCCCATTCGATATGTTTATTACGCTTCTGACAATCCGCTGGAAACAGGAAGTACCCTTGCATCAGGCAGTTTAGGTCTTGAAGGGGTGAAACCCACTTATTTGTGTACAAAAATTGTCCTGCAAAAGATATTTGATTCGCTGGAAAAATAAGGCCAGATAATACGAATCCAAATAATAGACCAACAAAACAAAGACTTTTTCGATACGGAATTGGATCAACTTGGCTAATGTATTGAAATCAAATGAGGTGATCTGCAAAACTAGCAGCAATAGCCGTTGGGATTAAACTTCTTATACCCATTCAATTTATATCTGTGTTTGCAAAATCACATTATAATGTGATTTTATTGTTTATTATTGTTTGAATTTGTAGTTTTGACTCGTAAATCACAATATAATGTTAGTTAAGGATCTTGGCGAAGCAATAAAAAACAGGCGCAAGGAATTGGATGTTACCCAACCTCACCTGGCTGAGTTGGCGCAAATAAGTATTAACACCTTGTACAAATTAGAGAAGGGACGAGGAAATCCTTCTTTAGAAGTGATACATAAATTGTCAGAGGTGCTGGGAATGGAATGCATTTTTCAAGTAAAAAAGAAACCATAACTAAATGCGAACATTAGAAATATACCGCAATGGCATTTTCGCAGGACTGCTGATCGAAGAAAATCGAAAGCATTATATTTTCAGATACGCTGAAAAGTATTTTGTAGATGATAATAATCCTGCTATCAGCTTAACACTGCCGAAAACACAAATAGAATATAACAGTGAATTTTTATTTCCGCTTTTCTTCAATATGTTGAGTGAAGGGGCAAATAGAAAATTACAAAGTAAACAATTGAAAATTGACGAGGAAGATAATTTTGGAATACTGGCTGCCACTGCACAATGTGATACCATCGGGGCAATTACCGTAAAACCAATCGTGACATCATGAACTTAAAAGAATTAAAATATTGTCCTGGAACATTGGCTGAAGGTTTCTCAACATACAGTCCAGGCTGCCTTCGTAACTTATTCAACGGTAAAAAGGTCAACCATGTTTTATCGTATGATCAGCCACAAATGAATGAAGAAGTAGCGGAACTCTTTATAGAAAATCGAAAACGCATCTCTATTTCGGGGGTACAGGAAAAGTTAAGTTTTGTGCTGGAAAAAAATGTATTGCGTTTGACCAAAGAAGGAGAGCAAGGAACCTACATTCTAAAACCTATACCGGGGGAATTGAAAAAAGTTGATCAAGTACCTGCTAATGAACATTTGACCATGCAAATTGCTAAGCAGGTTTATGGCTTAAACACCGCAGGAAACGCCATGATATTTTTCCAAAATGGTTCTCCTGCATACATCACCAAACGATTTGATGTAAAAGAAGATGGCACAAAATGGGGCAAAGAAGATTTTGCCACTTTAGCAGGAAAAACGAATGACAATGCTGGTCCAAACTTTAAATATGAATACAGTTATGAGGAAGCTGGCTTGTTAATTCAAAAAAATGTTTCAGCCTGGCGCATAGAAATTGAAAAATATTTCTCCCTAGTACTGTTCAATTTTCTGTTTTCAAATGGTGATGCTCACTTGAAAAATTTCTCATTGCTGGAATCATCCAAAGGAGATTATCTTCTAAGCCCTATATATGATTTATTGAATACTACAATGCATGTTGATGACTCAGATTTTGCATTAAACAAAGGATTATTTGCGGATGATTTTAAAAGCGAACCATACAAGAAAAGCAATCATCCCAATAAAAATGACTTTGAGGAATTTGGGAGACGCATTGGTGTTTCAGAAAATAGAATTGAAAAATTAATGGCTCCATACCTGGAAAAGCAACCATTCGTGGAAGTATTCATTGGCCGTTCATTCTTAACTGAAGCGAACCAAAGAGGCTATTTAATGATGTACCAAACCAAAAGAAATTACTTATTGGATAAATAAGACCCCTTCCAACTCTGTCCAAAATGGAAATAATTGAATTAATTTTTGGCCACTTCTTTTTTTTGTGTAAAAAGTAAATAATTTGATAATTTTAGACTTAAATAACTTATGGGTAATAAAATGAGAAAAATTAAAATTTTCATCATCATTCAGTCAGTTTGGTTAATCCCTTATTTAGGTTTTTCACAAATTCCTACCGTCAAATCTTTTAGTGGCGATGGGAAAAATGTAGATTGGCCAAAGATAAAAGCTGATACCGAAAAAGAAGAAAAAGCGGCAGGAGGTGGACCTGGTTTCTATAACTATGATTGCGACCAGGGGGTTAATCCTATAAGCGCCTCTTCTACCTTGGCAAACCAAGGCAAATACAATTACAAAATTAATAATATTAACGACGCTGATCCAATGACTGCTTGGATAGAAGGAAAACAAGATTATGGCATTGGCGAGTATTTTGAAATTAAAGCGGCTGGAATCAATGTCATTTGTAACGGATATCAGGCATCACCCAAAGCTTGGATTGAAAATTCACGAGTTAAAAAATTTAAAGTTTATAAGAACAATGTTCCATTATGTTTTCTGGAATTAGCCGACGAGATGGGTAGATTGTCTTTTGAATTACCAGATTATAAAGAATATAATCGAAAAAAGGAGAGTATTTATAAATTTGAGATTGTAGAAGTTTACAAAGGAACTAAGTGGAAAGATGTTGGCATATCTGAAATAGACCTGGGACTCTGCTGTGTGGCTGAATCATCAACTATAGAAACTTCCTCAGATCAGGCAATAATAGCAAATGTTAAAAAAGGATTTACCATAAGCACAATAAATATAAAAACAGGTGAATTATCAAATGCTGAGGTTTTAAAAGTATTTAACCAAAGACATTTAAGTTTATTAAATATTAGTTGCGGCACAAAAGAAATTCAATTGACCTACAACCATCCTCTCTATATAAAAGATTTTGGTTTTTCATCCATCAACAGATATATGGAAGTTAAAAAATTAAATAACTATGAAGATCTAATTAATAGGATTGAGTTAGGCATTTGGGATGAATCCAAACAACAAATTATTTTCGAGAAACTCAAAAAAATAGAAATAATTACAGGTGTTTTTGAGACTTTTACTATTGGGAAACTTACTCAGGGAAATACCTTTATTACCAATGGATTTATTTCCAGGATTTATTAAACAAAAGAAGAAAGATTCGTTATCATTTAAAAATAACCAATGATGAAAAAAGTATTTATACTATTCGCCCTTACGATTTTGAGCTTGAAAGGCATCGCTCAAGAAAAACTTGATTATGCCCGAACATGGGTTTTTATGGTCGGTGTCTTAGAATGGGCAGATGGTAAAACCTTTGCTCCATTTGAAAAAGAGGGTAGGGTTGACGCTAAAATAATGAAATTCT
Organism: Haliscomenobacter hydrossis DSM 1100; assembly: GCA_945878825.1. Lineage (GTDB taxonomy): Bacteria > Bacteroidota > Bacteroidia > Chitinophagales > Saprospiraceae > BJGN01. The sequence goes on along the minus strand of CAMDWC010000075.1, from coordinate 8,902 downwards.
TTGAACAGCAAGGCGTTCCTGCTAACCAAATGCTTTTTATTAAAGATGAAGGTGCTACAACAAAAGCGGTCAGGGGGGCATTTGTAACTTTTTTGAAAAAAGCTAAGAAAGGCGATATGCTGTTTTTTTATTATTGCGGGCATGGTTATAAAAACGATGATGGAAAGGTCTGTTTTGCCAATTATAAAGGAGCAGATTGGACAACCGAGGAAATTGTGAAGACCGTAAACGAAAATTTTGCTGGAAATACCGCATTGTTTACCGCCGATTGCTGTAATTCGGGTGGCCTGGCAAAAGAAGTCCAGAAATACAAAACCCGAAATTATGCCGCCCTCAATTCGGTTGTGCCGACGGATGTTTCGACGGGAAACTGGACATTTTCAAATGCGCTGTTATATGCACTCAGAGGTAGAAATTTTGTTGATACCAATAATAATGGAATGATTCAGCTAGGAGAACTATCAGAGTATATTGATACCGAAATGGCTGTTGTGGAAGGACAAAAAGCATCCTATTTTGTGCCGGCGAGTATGAAAAACTGGACTTTGAGTAGCGGAGTAAAAGCCAAGAGTAATACTAGAATCGGAGAGCGGGTGATGGTAGATTATGACGGAACAAAATGGCTCGGATTTATAGAAGGGGTAGAAGCCAATAAAAAGGTAAAGGTGAGATTTTATAGCTACACCAACAACGAAGTTGATATTGTGGAGCCTTCTAGAGTTTACCCCTTTAAATGTTCCAGCGATTTTCCGATAGGAAAATCTGTAAAAGTGTATAGCACAAGTGACAAAAAATGGTATCCCGCAGTGGTTTTAAAGAAGTTTTCTTGTATGCATTACATACATTATTCCGAATATGACAGCGAATGGGACGAATGGGTGGCGCCTGCAAATATTAAAAAATGATACGCCCTTAATAAGAATGAAGGTTGGGTAGATAATCTGGTCGTGATAAGGTTCTTCGTGGATGTTGACTTATTTTAAGCACACTTTCTGGTCAGTGCCACGCTTTTTCTATTTCGTTTCCAAATTCTTCTGAAAACCATATAGGTGATTTCACCAACATGGACATCTGCCAGAAATCGCTAGTTTACTTTAACCCACAATATCCATACGCTCCGAAATAGCCAACTTTACGAAGCTGCAAAACGTTCTAAAGTAACAATAGTGAAGCACAAATCTAAATGGAAGAGAAGCAAAAAATAATAGTCATAGGTGGAGGATTTGCAGGAGTGCAGTTTGTCAAGAATATTGACAAAACCTTTTTGATATTTTATCAAGTAGCGACTTCACAGTTGGAGCCATCCAGTATATCATTTCCCCTAAGGAACATTTTTAAGAATAAGAACAACATTCAAATTCGGCTGATAATGAATTTTTCTAAATTAAAATGGAATTAAGACCATAAAAAGTGACTAATACTTAGACGGCAAGAAGTATTAATGAAGCATAATTATTATGACATTTGTGGAGATATATTTTGAACATTATAAAATGGTTTTTAACCTGGCGCTGCAATATGTTCAAAATACAGCGGATGCGGAAGAAATAACACAAGATGTTTTTGTAAAAGTATTTGATAATCTCAATTCTTTCAAAAAACAATCTAGTTTAAAGACGTGGATATATCGTATGTCCATAAATCAATCCTTAGATTTCATAAAAGCGAAAAAAGCTCAAAAAAGAAATTTCCTATCTTCTATATTGAGTATTAATGATTCGAATTTCAAATTTCAACCTTCAAATTTCAATCACCCAGGTATTGAATTAGAACAAAAAGAAGCCTGCCAAAAAATATTTGAAGCTATAAACCAACTTTCAGACAATCAAAAAACAGCACTTATTTTACTTAAAATAGAAGATAAATCTCAAGCAGAAACCGCAGAAATAATGAATCTAAATTTGAAAGCATTGGAATCTTTGTTTCAAAGAGCCAAAAATAATTTAGAAATTTTGTTAAATAAAAAAGGATAATCATGGAAAACTCGTCTAATAAAAATATGAATAAAGTTTTTGAACAGTTAGCAAAGATTAAAATGGTAGATCCAAGTGAAAACTTGTATGTCAAAACCATAAATAGAGTGCAAAGGCAAAGCATCATACCTTTGTTCTGGGCCAGCGCTGTCGCTTGTTTATTAATTGCATTTATTTCTGCTGAGATTTTTGTAGTATCGAAGAAGAAGAATAACTATACTGATATTTCTGTTGTGATTTACAAAACCAATCATTTTTCATACAATGAATAAATCAAGATTTCTATCCATCATTATTATTGGGTTATTAATATCCAATGGCATCTTGCTTTTTATGTTCTTCAATGGACCTAAGATTAATAAAGATCCAAAATCAATAATAATTGATAAACTACATTTTGATGAAGAACAAATTAAACAATACGATATATATATTCAACAACATCGCAAAGCGATAAATGAAAACGAAACTGCCATAAAAAAAATAAGAAATAATTTATTTACACACCTGAAATACAAGCAAGAAACAGCTAAAATAGATTCCTTAATTGGATTTATTGCCAAGCAACAAGGTGTTGTAGAACGCATAAATTACAATCATTTTAGAGAAATTAAAAACTTGTGTAAACCTTCACAGAAAAAGGATTTTAATGAACTAACTAATGAAATTGTAAGTTTATTTTCTTCAAAAGAACGGAAATAATCTAATTTCTCGTCCAAAACATTTTAAACACAAATAAATACAATGAACAAAGTAAAATTATCGGTTTTCGGTTTAAGTCTTTTGACTTTAAGCGTCGCCATTTATTCTTGTAGTAAGTCAGAAGAAGACGTACCAGTTACAACAACAAATGAAGGGGCAGTTTCAGTAACAAGTGTAGTACAATCAAAATACACGAGTGCTGTAACTATTTCTACCAGCGGAAGTAGTATTGTTTTAAAATCGAAGGGAACACCTGACCACGTTACACCTTATTGGGGAGTAGGTAATGCTTTATATGAAGCCCCAACATTAGCAGGACAAACATTAAATCCAGGAAATTTGCAATCGCAAGTTTTTGTAATGACAATTCCTACAAATCCTAACCAAGCAACAACCAAAGAGGCTACCACACTGGGTCCAATTGGTATGGCATTGAACGGGGTTGCTATTTACAATGACCGTGAAGGTGGAAATCTTCCTGTTGATGCAGGTACATTGCTAAGTTTTGACAGAGGTGGTGCACATAGTGGACCAGGTGGATTGTACCATTATCATTTTACAGGCGATTGGATTGGAAATGATGATGCTAAACTCATCGGTTTTGTAAGAGATGGCTTTCCAATTTATGCACGTAAAGATAAAGACGGTTCTTATCCTTCAAATTTAGATGCTTATGGTGGACATACAGGAGCAACAACAGAATTTCCAAATGGTATTTACCATTATCACGCCGCGAATACGGCTTATCTGGGTGGCAGATTTTATGTTTTAAAATCAGGTAGTTATTATGGCACGAAAGGAACATTTACTTTTTAAATTCATTTTGCTTATTTTTTATATTTTTTCATTTGGATGTTCTCAACCAAAAGATCAAAAAGTAGATTTGTCGCAAATTCCAAATGATACTATTGTTCTAATTAATGCCAGATTAAAATTACAGAATGGGGTTTATTACTTTGGTAGTAAGCCCTATTCTGGATTTATAAAAGAATTATATGAAACCGAAACTTTAAAAAGTATTGGTTCTTATTTTCAAGGTAAGCAACACGGCTTAACCAAAACCTTTTTTCCAAATGCCAAATTGGAAACAGAACGAAATTATAAAGATGGAATTGGCTATGGGAGACATTTTGGTTATTGGCAAAATGGGAATAAAAAATTTGATTTTATTTATATCAATGACAAACGAGAAGGAATACAGAAACAGTGGTATGAGAGTGGAAGCCAGTATTATGAATTAAGTTTTACTAATGACCAAGAAAATGGCATGCAAAAAGCATGGCGAGAAAACGGAAAACCTTTTATAAATTACGAAGTAAAAGATGGTGTAAGATATGGACTTCAAAAGTCAGCACTTTGTTACACTTTAAAAAATGAAAAAATTAAATGAGAAAATATTATATAATTCTTTGTTTATGGATAATCGTATCGTGTAAGGTTGACAAAAACCAACTTCCTTATTATGACACTCCCGATTTTACCCCAAAATGGGAAATAAAAAATGAAAGTATTTTTCACAAAATCAGACCATTTGAACTCATAAATCAAGAAAATGAATCTTTTACAGAGAAGGACATTGAGGGTAAAATTTGTGTTGCAGATTTCTTCTTTACTACTTGCCCAGGCATTTGTCTTGAAATGACAAATAGTATGGCTGACATACAAAAAGAATTTATCAATGATGATGAAATACAGTTGTTATCTCATAGCGTAACACCTGAAAAAGATAGTGTGCCAGTCTTAAAAGAATATGCAGCAGAGAAAAAAATTAATTTTAAAAGATGGAAACTTTTAACAGGGGATAAAGATGAAATATATGATTTGGGACGCAAATATTATTTTGTAGAGGAGGATGAAGGCATTAAAAAGGGTAGTGATATTTTTTTACACACAGAAAATTTTATACTTATAGACAAGCAAAGGCATATTCGTGGCATATATAACGGACTTGACCCAGATAGTATGCAAAATTTAATTAGAGACATAAAAGTATTGAAACTTGAATAGTACGATTTACTGGTTAAAGGAAGCTTCGTGAAACTTAGTAAGTTCATTACTAGCATGCAACTTTACCCTCTGAAGTCCCCCAATTTCTTGCAGTACTAAAACGTCAAGCGACTCCATTTAATAGATCTAACGTAACATTAACGTAAATGAAAAAAAGTAACTTTAGCTAAAAATAATATGACTTCGGAAGGAACAAAAGAAAATCCATGGAAATTAAAAACGCCACCATTGACATCGGACTATGAAATGTATAAAGATGTAAAGGACGGTAAAGACGTTATAATGTGCATCGTTGGCAAAACTACCTTAATTTATGAGGCAAAATGTTTGACTGACTTACATACAATGTTAAAAAAACACGGAGATTGGATGGAACTTGGAAGTGCAGACGAACAAAAACCAGCAAAAGATGGAACGGTAGAAGCTTGGGGACGTTCTGAAAGCAATCCAAATGGAGGTTGGTATGGTCTAAAAAGGGGACTTCGGGGCCGCTTTGGCATGTATATTCCTCCATTAATGGAAAAACTTGAGCTTGCTGAAGTAACACACGATGCAAAGGGTAATAAAATGAAAGCAAAGTGACAAATAATTAAAGCTACAAAACGGGGGCAGAAATTTCAACTAAAAAACAATCAATCGTATTTTTTTAGGTAAAGCCTATTTTTTGCATCATTTTTTCCATTAGCGTATTCCTTAAAATAGAAGTTTAATTTTATAAGGCTATCATTTTACATTTTTTTGAAATCACTTCTCAGATTATATACGAACGGCCGTGTGAATTCTGAACTATGGTTTTTATGATTAAATGATGGCTATGATTAATAACCATTGGTTCTCAGGAAAATTAAATCATAGACAGAAGTCAAATTTAATATAAATAATCAACCTTACTGGCATTTTGAGCAAACGCCCTGCATAACGTAATAAGTTTCTTTTACTTTAAATCCGGCAGGATGAATTATTTTGGGAAATTCTACGCCATTCAAACAAATGGTTTTTGTACATTTTTCACAATGAAAATGAGCATGATTATGTTTGTGATTTTCCTTTTCACATAAGTCCACACACAAGGCAAATCTTAGCTTGTCCGTACCGTCAATGGCTCTGTGAATCAAGCCATTGTCTTCAAAACTTCGGAGCGTCCTATATAAGGTGATTCTATCAATCTGGCCTACATTTTCCTCAATATCGCTTTGAGAAAGGGCTTGCTCTTTTATTAAAAAGACCGATAAAACTTCTTTCCTGACTTGTGTCAACCTTAAATCATGCTTCTTCAATAAGGTCATAACTTCTGTTTCCAATTCAATGTCGGTCCTCATTTTTTTCTTTGTATTTGAAACTATGTTGCAAAAATGTTTATATTTGTAATCAGAACGGAAATTAGTTAGTTTTCTTTAAAAAATCTAAAAAATACGTCAATATGAATGTTTCTGGCATTCTAAGTTTCAAATTTGGGTGTTTTTTAGGCATCATGTTGCTCTTTTCCAATTATTTGTTGGGACAGGAGCTACATTCATCTTGTTCATTAAAGCTTCAAATGGCTGTAGTTGATCCTCAGGGTAAACCATTAGCATATGTAAATATAGGTGTTTTAGGGCAAAGTATAGGGGGTTCAACCAATGAGGAAGGCATTTTATTGTTCAAAAATTTATGTAAGGATACCTATTCTTTCCAGTTTTCCCGCATTGGATGGGAAGCGTATGAGGTTACTTTTTTATTAGAAAAAGATACGAGTATTCAGATAATTCTCAGGGAATCAGGTATCATGCTAGACAAAATTACCGTACTGGGTGATGGAGATAAACTGGGGAAAAATATCATAAAAGAGGTACTGGATTTGGAAGCGTTGCGCAGTACCATGGGATTTGGTCTTGCAGAAAGTTTAAAGCAATTGCCTGGTGTTCAAACATTAAATACCGGTGCGAGTATTTCTAAACCCATTATTCAGGGTTTACACAGTAATCGGGTTTTAATTTTACAAAATGGTGTCAGACAGGAGGGGCAACAATGGGGTAGTGAACATGCACCTGAAATTGACCCATTCCTTTCCACTAAAATTCAAGTGATTAAAGGGGCGGGTAGCATCAGGTACGGTGGTGATGCTTTAGGTGGCATCATTTTAGTTGAACCGCCTGCCTTGAGACGGGAAAAAGGATTAGATGGTGAGGTGCATTTGCAAGGAATGTCCAATGGTAAATTAGGTATTTTAAGTGGTCAATTAAATGGTAATCATACCATTGGAAATTTACCTGTGTCAGGAAGAATTCAGGGAACGCTTAAAAATGGAGGGAATTTGCATACGCCCGCTTATTTTATGAATAATACTGGGGTGAGAGAAGAAAATTTTTCGTGGATGCTCGGTACAGAGAAAAATAATCTGAATTCTACTTTTTTCTACTCCCGCTATTTTTCCATACTAGGTATTTTGAAGGATGCCCATATAGGAAATCTGACCGATTTGACTAATGCCATAGAAAGGGGGAGACCTTTGTCTGATGGCGCATTTTCCAGGGAAATAGGTCGCCCGCAACAACAAATATTGCATGAGTTCTTTCAATGGAAAAATATTATCGATCTTCAAAATGATGGCCATCTGGAAATAAATCTGAGCAGGCAGTTTAACAGGCGAAAGGAATTTGACGCGCATAGAAATTTTGGCACCCTTCCCAGTTCACTCGAAAATCCCAATATCTTATTTGAAATTACCACCTATCGGGGGGAGGTAGATTTGGAGCATAATTGGAATACAAATTTTCATGGTCATGTTGGGCTTGCCCTGATGCAACAAGTAAACACAACAGATAGAGGAAGTTTAATACCGGATTATAGCCAATGGACAGGTGGCGTTTATTATACCCTCAAATATAAAAAACCGGCCTCTCTCTGGGAATTTGAAGGGGGTATTCGCTACGATATGAACAAGCTGAGGATTGATGATTTAAATCCTAAATTACAAGATTTTAAGCAAAATCATTTTCAAGGCTTCTCAGGAACCCTTAGCTCAGTTTTTCATTTTTCAAAAGCCGGCTTTTTAGTATTTCAAACAGGATCTTCATGGAGAACGCCCCATGTTAGTGAACTTTTCAGTGAGGGAGTGCACCATGGGTCAGCTAGTTACGAAAAAGGAAATCCTTATCTGGTCCCGGAACGTGCTTTTAACAATAGTATTCATTTTGAATGGAAGGAAGGTAAATTCAAGATTCAATCTACCGCTTACTTCAATTGGATTAACCAATACATTTTCCTTTCCCCTCAAAAGCAAGCGGTTTTGACCATTAGAGGTGCTTTTCCTGCATTTAATTATAATCAAACCAATGTCAGTATCGCGGGGCTTGATGGTAATATGACTTATAGCTTGAATAATCATTGGGATTTCACTTTTCAAGCCGCCATGGTAAAAGGAAGAAACGTAACTGGCAATGATTATTTAATCTATATGCCTACAAATAAGGTGCAATTTTTTACTACTTATTACTTGAATGCAAAGGAAAATGCCACGCATTCTTTTATAAGAACCCAACTGACCCACGTAGCAAAACAGGGTAGAGTACCGGCTGATTTTGATTATGCCTTACCCCCTGAAGGTTATTTAAGGCTTGATATTGAATTTCTTACACATATTAAAAATAAGTTTTTCCCTGACATTGAATTGGGCATTGCTTTAAATAATGCTACAAATACACGATATAGGGAATACCTGAACCGATTTCGATATTTTATCCAGGAACCCGGGCGAAATTTGGTAGTAAGATTAAGAATACCCTTTTGAAATGTTTAAATTTTGATTATTTACCCTTAAATACTTTTGTAATGAAAAATCAGTTTTTTTCTATCTATTTAATTTTTTCTTTGTTAATCCTTTTCTCTTTTTCCTGTGAGAAGGATACCGAAGTGTATCCTGAAGATGAATCGGAATTGATTACCACTGTAAGTATAACTTTTACACCGGCATCTGGTGCCGCCAAATCCTTTAAATGGATCGATAAGGATGGCGCGGGAGGAATAGCTCCAGTGATTGAATCCATTGTTTTGACTGCAAACACAAGCTATACCATTTCTACCACTTTTTTAGATGAATCCAAATCACCAGCTTATAACATTACCGAAGAAGTTCAAGAAGAAAGTTATGAGCATTTGGTTTGTTACGTTTCTTCAGGTAGTGCTCCTGAAGTTCAAATTACCGATCAGGATAAAAAGAAATATCCATTGGGCCTTGCGGG
>CAMDWC010000074.1 GCA_945878825.1 Haliscomenobacter hydrossis DSM 1100 | reverse complement strand
TAATTTATAAGGATTGTAAGTATTTATGTGTAAAAATTGTATTTACCAGTTTATTTATATATTTTTGCACGTCAAAAAAAATTAAGTTAAGATGGACGCAATAAAATACGTGCACGAACAACTCACACCGAGTAGCACTTTCCCAAATTTTCGCCCAGGAGACAACGTAGTTGTAAACTACGAAATCGTTGAGGGTGATAAGAAAAGGGTTCAAGCTTTTCGTGGCGATGTCATTCAAATTAGTGGTCAAGGACCAACCAAAACCTTTACGGTAAGAAAAATTTCTAACGGCGTTGGCGTTGAAAGAATTTTTCCATTCGCTACACCAAATATTCAAAGTGTTGAAATATTGAAACGCGGTAAGGTACGTAGAGCTAAATTGTTCTATTTACGCGATCTTGTTGGTAAGAAAGCACGTATTCGCGAAAAGAAAATATATCGTTAATTCGGTTTTCAAGCGCAAAAAAGAGGCTGTCTAAAAAGATAGCCTCTTTTTTTTATGCTAATTTATACATTGAGCTAATAGGCCTTTGTGATGGCAAAGGATAAAAAAATGTTTGATATTCTAAAATTATGCCCAATGTACATTAGATTTTTGCACAAAATTTCGTAGAGACGCATGCTTCGCGTCTTCTCCCCGATAGGTTTTGATTTTATATTCACCCCAAACGCCCTGGTTCTGAATCACGGATTTTTAGGATTACAGGATTTCACAGATGATAGATGGCGTTTTTGTTTAAATTATAAAGTTTTTTTTTGCCTAAAGATATGTTTATCTCTTATTCATACGATGACAATGGCGGACAAGTACAAACCAGGTTTCTATCACCGTAGGCTCCGTCAATTCTGGCAACGCTTGGCCAGAATTTATACCCATGGTGAAGATAAGAAAGTGGAAAAGCCGCCTTTTCTCTGGAATATGGAAAAGACCATTCATTAGCAGTAACAAGCGCTTGAGTATGAGGTGCATTATGTAACACGTTATTATCAACAGCATACACGCCATTCATTATCTCTACTATCTCTTTTTTTATTTCTAACATCGCCAAACAAAATCTGTCCAATTCATCTTTGTCTTCACTTTCGGTGGGTTCAATCATTATAGTCCCAGCCACCGGGAAAGAAAGAGTTGGTGCATGAAAACCATAATCAATCAATCGTTTTGCAACATCTTCGGCACTAATCCACTGCTTAAAAGGCCTGAGGTCTAATATAAGTTCGTGGGCACTCCTACCCTTTTCCCCTAAATAAAGGACATCAAAATTATTTTCAAGTTTATTTTTTATGTAATTAGCATTTAAAATGGCGATTCTGGTTGCCTGAGTTACTCCCTCAGCACCTAACATTTTAATATAAGCATAACTTATCAGTAAAATACTTGCGCTGCCATAAGTGGTTGCGGATACATCATACCCTTGGTCATCTGACTTAATTTTACCTGGTAGAAATGGAGCTAAATCATCATTAACACATATTGGACCCATACCTGGTCCGCCGCCGCCATGAGGAATGGCGAAAGTTTTATGAAGATTCAAATGACAAACATCCGCGCCAATAAATCCAGGGCTAGTTAATCCTACCTGAGCATTCATATTGGCGCCATCAAGATAAACTCTACCCCCATAATGGTGCACTACATCGACAATTTCCTTAATTCTGGTTTCAAAAACGCCATGTGTCGAAGGATAGGTAACCATTAAAACGGCTAAATTATCGGCATGGGCAGAAGCCTTCATTTTTAAATCATCAAAATCGACATTTCCATTGGCGTCACAATCAACCACAACCACTTTCATACCTGCCATTACTGCACTGGCAGGATTTGTTCCGTGGGCTGAAGAGGGAATGAGGGCAATATTTCTATTATCTTGCTTATGAAACTGAAAATATTTACGAATGGTCAACAAACCAGCATATTCACCTTGAGCACCAGAGTTGGGCTGCAATGAACAAGCGGTAAAACCAGTTACAGCACAAAGCCAGTTTTCCAAATCTTTAAAAAGCTCATGATAACCAGCTGCCTGATTTTCGGGCACCATCGGGTGAATATTAGCAAATTCAGGCCATGAAACGGGTAGTAATTCACTAGCGGCATTGAGTTTCATCGTACAGGAGCCCAGCGCAATCATTCCATGAACCAAAGACAAATCTTTATTTTCCAATCTGCGGATATAACGCATCATTTTACTCTCCGTATGATAAGAATTGAAAACCGGATGCGTTAGGAAAGGTGATTTTCTCTGAAGGGGTCCGGCAATATTTATTCCTAATACTTCATTTTCATTAAACGCTAAATTTCGACCTGATGCCGCACTAAAAATCTCAAAAATTTCTTTGATATCCTCTAAAAGAACGGTTTCGTCTATTGAAATCTGCACAGATTGGGTATTGTAGAAAAAATTGATATTTCTTTTTTCAGCTTCTTCGCGAACCAGCATTTTAAACCCCAGGGAACAATCTATGGTAAGGGTATCAAAAAAGGATGTATGAGGGAATGATATATCAAGTTTGCGCAAATTTGCGGCAAGTAAAGAAGTTAAATCATGTATTCTTTTAGAAATCTGAAAAATACCTTTGGGTCCGTGATACACTGCGTACATACTGGCCATAATAGCTAACAAGGCCTGAGCTGTACAAATATTAGAAGTAGCTTTTTCTCTGCGAATATGTTGTTCCCTGGTTTGAAGCGCCATTCTTAGCGCTGGATTTCCTAATTTATCAACAGAAACCCCAATAATCCTTCCTGGAATTAAGCGTTTAAATTCCTCACTGATAGCGAAGTAAGCAGCGTGAGGACCACCGAAACCCATGGGCACGCCAAATCTTTGGGCATTCCCTACGGCACAATCAGCGCCCCAATCACCTGGAGCCTCCAATAAAGCCAGACTCATTAAATCACAGGCAACAGTTACATAAATTTCTTTAGATTTGGCTTCAGCCGTTAGAGCCGAAAAATCTTCTACCGAACCTTCTGAATCAGGATATTGAATGAGCACACCAAAGGTTGATTCTGATAAATCAAAATCGGCAAAAGGCATGACGACAACATCGATACCCAGGGGTTCTGCTCTTGTTTTCAGGACGGAGATAGTCTGGGGAAACACCCTGTCAGAAACTAAAAAGCGATTAGCTACAACCGCTTTATTTTTTTTATTTTTCACACCAAAAAAAAGCGTCATGGCTTCTGCCACTGAGGTTCCCTCGTCGAGCAAAGAAGCATTAGCCACAGGCAAACGGGTTAAATCGCAAACCATGGTCTGAAAATTCAAAATAGCTTCCAGTCTTCCTTGCGCAATTTCTGCCTGGTAAGGCGTATATTGAGTGTACCAGCCCGGGTTTTGAAATATCGACCTATTGATAACAGAAGGTGTCCAAGTACCGTAATACCCTCTTCCAATATAGGTTTTATAAAGTTTATTTTTACTGGCAAGACCTCTTAACTCCCTTAAGTATTCGTACTCAGACATCGGTTCAGGAAGAGGTAAATTTTGATTTAAACGAATGGCTGCTGGAATCGTATCAGCCATCAATACATCTAAAGAATCAGCGGAAATAAATTTCAGCATCTCTTGTTGTTCCATCTCATTTGGACCAATATGTCTATCTACAAATTGGTCAGTGATACGAAAATTGGACATTTTATGTATAGTTTAAAATTAAAAATGGTAAACGTTAATAAATCAAAGTTGGTTGTCAAAATCTCCAATTACTTGTTTTTTAAATAAAGTATAGCTTCTTTTAAAAAAGGATCCACCTCAAATTCAATATTCATAGCCGCTTCGTTACCTAAATATTGTTTTGCGTAAGCTACTTTTAATCTTTTCCAGGCGGGAATTCTAACATCATCTCCCAAATTGAACTCCTTTAAAAAAATAGTAACTAATTTATTATCGGGTAAAAAAGCAGCCCAATTTGACTCAGCCTTATTACCCTTGGCAGGGATGTAGATTAAAAATCCGTCTGGTTTATTTTTAATAACAAAAGGAATCGTCAATCGTTTTGCATTCTCCCACAATACCTGTGTATCCACTGAGGCTAAGGGAATCAATACGTCTGGAGAAATACCTCTTTTGACGGTGCTTGTATCCCCTTTTTTGTAAGGATTCTGAATAAGTTTCCCAGAAGGAGTATAGAATTTTGCGATGGTTAACTTTAAAGCACCCCCATTTGACAACTTATATTGCGACTGTACAAGTCCCTTACCAAAAGATCGGCGTCCAATGATTGTGGCACTTTTATTATCCTGCAAAGCTCCTGCGACAATTTCACTGGCCGAGGCAGCATTTTCGTCCATTAGAACAACAATATTTGCCGTAAGAAAAAAGGGGCGTCCTGAAGATTTGAAGACCGTCTCCTTTCCCGACTTAGATTTAGTTGAAACCATAACTTTGCCAGATTCGGGAATCAATTGATTTAACATGTGCGTAGCTTTTTCCAGATAGCCACCGGGATTTCCCCTAAGATCAAGAATTAAATCTTTTTTATTCCCTTGTTTGCCAAAAAGAGAATCCATGGCTATCATAAATTCCTGATCCGTTGTAGCGCTAAATTCCTTAATTCTTATGTAGCCAATATTTTTATTATAGTTTAGAAAGGGCCCGACGCTGGGCATGTCTAATCCTTCCCTCAGACATTTTAGGGAAAGATATTTTCCAGTGGAAGGCCTGTAAATTTTTACAACGACAAAAGAACCTTCCTTTCCGCGAACATTTTTAATAATATTTTCGGGATTCGATTGTTTTTTTTTATCAAGAACAGCCGTCCCAGCCGCTAATAAAATATCGCCGACTTGCATTCCTACTGTCGCGGCTGGTCCATTTTCCAAAACGGAAACAACCAGAATAGAATCATTTTTAATCATAAATTCAATACCAATACCCACATAAGAGCCAGATAATCTTTCATTCATCCAAGCTAAATCATTAGGTTTTATATAGGTAGAGAAAGGATCTAAATTACTCATCCAAAAGGATATTGCTTCTTCGGCAAGACTGTCTTTATCTAAAGGATCCACATATTTGGAGGATAAAAATCCTAAAGCATCATTTAGGGTACTTATCGCGGAAGAATTTTCCGAATTAAACGATTTAACACGTTCCAAGGGAGCGAAAAAGCTTCCAAGTATAAAGCCAATGATTAAGAATAAAGCAGCAATAAGAGGAAAAACAATTTGAAGGTTTTCCCTTCCAGATTTATGTCGAGACATGGCTTTAAGATTATGGAATGCAAAGATAATTAAAAGAAATTAGCAAAATAAGCCTTATTTAATGGGGCATATTTATTATTTTAGCAAAAAATAGCGCTTTATTTAAAAAAATTTAAAATGGGACAACTTCCGGACATAGACAAACTCGACCATCAAATACTTTCCATTTTAATGCGAAATGTAAAGATTCCCTACACTGAAATTGCAAAAAAACTTCAGGTGAGTGGCGGAACCATTCATGTTAGAATGAAAAAGCTGGAAGAAAGCGGCATAGTTAAAGGGTATCACCTAAGCGTTAATCCGGAAAAACTAGGGTATGATATTACAGCCTTTTTGGGTATTTATTTAGATAAGAGTTCGCATTACACCACGGCTATAGAAGGCCTGGAAAATATTCCAGAGATTGTGTCGGCTCATTATACCACTGGGTTGTACAACATCTTTACTAAGGTAATTTGCCGGGACACCAATCATTTGAGAGATGTTTTACATTCTATTCAGGAAATACAGGGGATTCAGCGCACAGAGACTTTTATATCGCTGGAGGCGGGTATTGAAAGAAACCTTTTCTTAGACACCTCAGAAAATGGGGAAATAGATGATGCCTTTTTTGAAACCGATATAACGGAAATTATATAAACAAAAAACATCGGAGAAAAACATCCTGTTTTTCTCCGATGCCTGATATTTTACCAAAGCCAGCTTAAGCCCCTAAATAATTTTTCAATAAACGACTCCTGTTAGCAGATCTAAGTTTATTTATGGCTTTATCTTTAATTTGTCTAACTCGTTCACGCGTCAGTCCAAATTTATCGCCTATATCTTCTAAAGACATAGGATGTTCGACACCGATACCAAAATAAAGCTTTATCACATCGCATTGTCTGTCTGTTAAAGTACTCAGAGAGCGCTCAATTTCACGGCGCAGCGACTCGTAATAATCAAGTTCCTGATCTGTACCAGGCGTACCAGCATTTTCTAAGACATCCAGCAGGGAATTATCTTCCCCTTCAACGAAAGGAGCGTCCATAGAGACATGCCTGGCGGCAACGCCAAGGGTAGTTTCTACTTCCTCGGTAGGAATTTCCAACAGGGTAGCTAATTCTTCAGGGGAAGGCTCTCTCTCGAACTCTTGTTCCAATTCAGAAAACGCCTTATTAATTTTATTTAACGAACCCACTTTATTTAAAGGAAGACGAACAATTCTTGACTGTTCAGCTAAAGCCTGGAGGATGGATTGACGAATCCACCAAACGGCATAGGAGATAAACTTAAAACCTCTTGTTTCATCAAAGCGCTGCGCGGCTTTGATCAGTCCAAGATTACCTTCATTTATGAGATCACTTAGTGATAATCCTTGATTTTGGTATTGCTTGGCGACGGAGACAACGAAACGAAGATTAGCCTTAGTTAACTTTTCAAGCGAGGCCTGATCCCCTTCCTTAATGGTTTTTGCTAAATCAACTTCTTCTTCCGGCGTAAGCAAATCTACTTTTCCGATTTCTTGTAAATACTTTTCCAGCGATTGGCTCTCTCTGTTTGTAATAGATTTGGTAA
The DNA here is from genome assembly GCA_945878825.1 of Haliscomenobacter hydrossis DSM 1100. Lineage (GTDB taxonomy): Bacteria > Bacteroidota > Bacteroidia > Chitinophagales > Saprospiraceae > BJGN01. The sequence continues at coordinate 5,687 of CAMDWC010000074.1, read as the reverse complement.
TCTTAAGTTGTCTCATTCAACGACATTTTGAGGGTGTGCATACCTATTAGTGAAAGGGTATCCGTGTGGTTATTTTTTAGAATCACAAAAGTAGATGTTTAATAGGTCTTAATCAAGTAAATAAGATAATCTTATTTTAAGTTTCAAAAAAAAAAATCAAAACAAAAGTAAAAGTCATTTGGTTTTTTCGATTTTTTATTTTTTATTGCACCTTACTAATTTTACAAACTTATGGGACGAACCAAGCTCCAATTGGAATTTTTATTTAAGGCCTCGCCTAATATTCTCTACACTTTTCTCACAACCCCTGCCTGTATAGTCAGATGGTTTTGTGATAAAGCAGAAGTAGATGAACATCAGATTACCTATTCATGGAGCGGAAATGAAGAAGTGGCACTTATATTAGCATATCATGAAGAGGAAGTACTGCGTTTAAAGTGGGTAGATTCCGATTATGATTCTGAATATCTTGAATTCAAAATATCTGAATCTCCTGTTACTGGAGAAACTATTTTGGATTTGACTGATTTTTGTGACGATAATGAGTTGAACGATACCAGGCAGTATTGGAATCAACAAATAAAAAATTTGCAAAAAGAATGTGGTGGATAATTACTAAATGAAAAAAATTGTCTTTGGTCTACAACTTGATAATAAAGTCCCACCGATCGGAATGGGTGAAGAAGGTATTAATTATCATTGTGGACCGCAACAATTTACCATTTTGCTGGAAAAGCGTTTTGGTATTAAACCACCTGATGATAATCAAGTGGCGATACGAACGGACGTTTACAGACAACATTTAGCCAAGTACCTCTCCGAACATACCGATGCTTTTTTTAGTAAATCGTTTTCTGCAGACCCTTTTGCCACTGCTCAGACTTTGCTGAATTTGCGGGACTCGCTGAAGCAAGCAGGATGGAAAGGTTCTGATAACGAGGAGGCTCCAGTTAGAATAAGGACCTTATCATCGATTGAGGACGACCTGAATGAAAACATATTTTGGCCGAAAGGCTGGACGGATAGACAGTTGGCCGTTCTTGAAAAATTACCCTTCAAAAGTATTCGAAACCTTCTCATTTACTTAGTCGAACCTCCCGATTTGTTGCCCGTTTATTGGCAAAAGGTTTTAACAGGTCTTGAAAATAATGGAGCGAAAATACTTCAAATCTCATACGATTCCGCTGCTGATGAAGTATCCGATTTGGGCAAATTTCAACAATTTATTCACACCCAGCCATCGGCTGATTTACCTAAGTTAAAAGCGAAAGGCGATGGCTCTTTGTGCTTGTTTACAGGAAAAAGGGATACCGAACAGGCTGGGTGGCTAGCCAAATGGCTAAATGAAAATCAGTCCTGGGATCCTATCCTTTTACTGCCTGATAAAACAAGAACACTGGACAATGCATTGATTTTGGAGGGTCTGCCAAGCCTGGGCTTACAAACCCGCTCGGATGCAAGACCCGTTTTACAACTGTTAAAACTGGTCCCGGAATTCCTTTGGCAACCTTTAGATCCTGTAAAAATACTTTCTTTTTTAACGCTACCTCAACAGCCTATTCCCTGGGATTTAAGTAAGATTTTAGCTTCAAACCTTGCCTCAAAACCAGGGCTTTTTGGCGTTGACTGGCAGGAGGATCTCAATAAATTTAAAGAAAGTGTAGCACCGGAAATCTGGGAGGATATAAATAAAGAATATGATTTTTGGTTTAACAGAACCCGATATTCGCAAAAAGATTTAGTTCCCAAATCAGATCTTCTGGAACTTTTTACCCACATAAGTATCTGGAGCCAGTCCGTTCTTTCTGACCATGAGTCAAGTATGTCTATTTCCAGCCAAACCCAGGTACTTATCAATTTAATTGATAATCTTCCGGAAACCCAGCTTTCACATCTTGAGATTGTTCGTATTATTCGAACCGCCTTAGAACCCATTGCCCGAAGTCCTGTCCAGGCACAGAAAAATCATATCCGGGTTACTCATCATGCTACCGCCATACTTGAACCCATAGATGATCTTATCTGGTGGACATTTACCGAAAGAGAACCTGACTATTTCTTTGCAAACTGGTACGCCCATGAACTGGACTATCTGCAAGGTAAAAATGTATTGCCCGACCTTCCGATAAAGGATAATCAAAGAATCTCCTGGTATAGAAAACAGGCATTTTTAAGGACAAAAAAACGACTTTTCCTTTTCCTTCCAGAAAGAGTAGAAGGAGCAGAAATACAACCTTTCCCGCTCTTTGGTGACCTAAATGCTTGTTTTGATAACCTTGACACCCTAAAAATATCTCTCGATATTCACCTTTCAAATGAAAATCCTGATTTTTCTTTGATAGACGCATTTAATCTGCCCAGGCTCCAGGATATTATCCCCTCGCCTCCGACCCCAGTGCCTCTTTTCCTCCATATCGATACCCTCCTGGAATTACCAGAGCGATTAGATGAGAGTTTCACCAGTCTTGAATCTCTCTTTTATTATCCCTACAAATATGTTTTTCAGTATAAACTGGGTTTGTACAAGGCAAAAAGTTTAGAGATAATAGGTGATAAAAGATTGTATGGCAATCTGGCTCACCGATTATTCGAACAACTCATTAAAAACACCGATTATTGGTATAAAGAAGAAGCAACCATTCAACAGTGGATTGAAGAAAGTCTTCCCGTTCTTTATGAACAGGAAGGAGCCACCTTATTGCAATATGGAAAAGAACCGGAAAGAAGTGTTTTATCAAGAAAACTGACGCTGGGTTTATTGAAATTCGTTAGATTAATGAAAAATGACGGATGGGAGCCTGATTCGGTAGAGACAAGATTAACGGGGACTTTTTGCGACAAACCTGTTTCAGGGATTGTCGATTTAATATTGAAAAAAGGAAATGACAGAGCTATTATAGATTTAAAATGGAGCGGGAAAAATTATCGGATGGACCTTTTAAAGAATAAAGAAGATTTACAACTTGCTCTTTATTACAGTCTTCTAAATCAAACTGGTTCCTTTGAAAATGTTTATACTGCCTTTTACATCATTGAGTCCGGAGAATTGATTTCCAAAAATATGCGCATTGCAAATGAAGGAACCTCAAATATTTCCATCGAAAATCCAAAAGTAACTTATGCAGAAATTTTATCCAAAATGAGTAGCACCTTTCATTGGAGAAAAGAGCAACTTTCCAGGGCGCAAATTGAGATTAGAAACAGTAAGAACAGTGCATTATTAGAAGAACAGTACGGTTCATTACTAGAATTACTGGAAATGAAACGCGAAGATTCAAAATTTGATGATTTTAAAGCTTTAGTGAATCTACCCGCCTGATTTTTGCAACACATTTTTGAATTTTACGTTTATAAACTTATGTTTTGACTTATAAATAGTTTTCGAATGTCTATATACACCGCCCTGAGATTCTTTTTATCCGCAAGCATACTATTTGTTTTTTTTCCTCTTTTTGGTCAAGTCGATACTGAGGGAAAACTAAGCCAGGAGCTGGCTATGGAACTTAAAGAAGGTCCGGAAGGCAAAAAATATAAAATTATTGTTGTTTTAAGAGATCAGGTAGATGTAAATAAGTTGCAAGAACAGGTGCTAAGAACTTTACCTACCAGAGACTTACAAATTAAAACCCTTCTGGATGCACTTCAACTTAAGGCAGACAGAACGCAGGAAAAACTAATTTCCGACATAGAGCAATCTCCCTTTTATTCGCCAAATAGTATAAAGCGGTTTTGGATTGCCAATATTATCGCGTTGGAAGTAACGGCTCCTTTGATTGATATTTTACTTAAAAATCCTGAAATAGCTGGTATTGAAAAGGATGCAGAATTATTTTCACATTATAAAGGGAGCATCAAAAAAACGAGCTTTATTCCCAATGGAAAAGAAATTGGGCTAACGGCCATCAATGCGCCGGCATTATGGAAAATGGGCTATACCGGTTATGGAAGAAAAGTATTAGTCATTGACAATGGTCAGGATAATACCCATCCAGCTTTGAGAAACCAGTTTTTGTATAACCATGTGCCATTATCGCATGCCTACACAAGTCTTGAAACGCAAGATTATTGTTCTGAGCATGGCACCCACGTAGCGGGCATTGTTGCTGGTTTAGACCGGTTAACCCGCGACACTATAGGTGTGGCATTTAATGCCAATTGGATGGGTGTTCCCCTTTCTTTGAAAAATGCCGACGGGACGGAATGCAAGTTAAAAGCTGCTACTCAATCTGATGGCATTGGCGGCATGCAGTGGGCATTAAATCCAGATAGAAATAATAGTACCAGCCAGGATATCCCTGATGTCATCAATAATTCATGGGGAAGTCCTCCTGGTAAATTTAACGTATCCAGTTGTTTTACCTCCGCGTACATAAATATTTTTACTACGCTACAAAATGCAGGCATAGCTATCGTTTTTTCCGCTGGAAATGAAGGACCTGATTCCCTTACGATAAGTTTCCCGGCTGTTGTAGCCAATGATTTAGTGGTTCCCTTTTCTGTTGGTGCGGTTAATGCAAAAGTTAGCAGTTTTCCAATCACCTCCTTTTCAGGAAGTGGCCCTTCTGTCTGCTTACCAAACAATGAACCTTTAGGAATAAAACCGGAAGTTGTAGCACCTGGACAGGAAATAAGGAGTGCCATAAATGGTAACGGTTACGGCTCACTATCAGGTACTTCTATGGCTGCCCCTCATGTTAGTGGCGCTATCCTCCTATTGAAAGAGGCTTTTCCACAGGTTTCTTCGGTTAGGATTGCCAAAGCACTATATGAATCCGCTATCGATTTAGGTTTAGCGGGAGAGGATAATAAATATGGAAGAGGAATGATTGACGTTAAAGCCGCTTTCGATTTGTTAATTTCGCAAGGTTTTGTGCCCGTTGAGCCCATCAGTAGCCCTCAAAATATTACCTTACTGGATGTAAAAACAAGAACAGAAAATTGTGGAAATCAATTCAGAGGAACCCTCACTATCCAGCATGCAGGTACAGTCCCTGTAACAAGGTTCAATATTGTGCTTAAAAATGCTATAAATAACGCTTTATTGAAGACCATTCCCTGGACAGGAATCATTTTACCTAACCAACGAATAGATATTGTAGTATCATCCATAGATTTACCAAGTGGTAAATATGATATCCAATTTGGCATTGAACTCCCCAATGGAACTTCCGATCTGAGGTTTTTAGATAACTACCTGAAATTACCCATATTGGTAAGTCCTGAACCTAATTTACCGTTAGCCTCCGCAGATGCTTCCATCATTTGTAAAAACACCAAAGCAGTACTGCGGGCAAAGGAAAATGTAAACGAAGAAATCCGTTGGTTCAATAAAGAATATGAAGGCAGTCAAATAACCAAAGGAAAGGTTTTTCAAACTGGCCTTCTTACAACGGATACGACCTTTTTCGCTGAACTCGTCTATTTAAAAAATTTAGGAATGGAAGACCCTGATCAAGGGGAAAAATCTTTTTCAGAAACTTCGGGAGGATTAGTTTTCAATTGCCTTGCTCCTTTTATACTAAAGCAAGTAACCGTTTTTGCTGAATCGGTAGGTCCCAGAGGTTTTATATTAAGGTCCCCTGACGGAAAAATTCAGCAAAAAGTGATTAATCTTCCAAGAATTGGAGAAAATATTGTGGTGTTAAATTTTTCCGTCACACCAGGAAATGGCTATAAATTAGAGCGAT
>CAMDWC010000073.1 GCA_945878825.1 Haliscomenobacter hydrossis DSM 1100 | reverse complement strand
GAAAAAAGTTGCAGGAAAATCCATTGAGTCCATTTATAATAAGATGGATTAGACGTTTGCACCTCTCTGTCCCAATCGAAACTAAATCCAAGATTATCTAACTGACCTCTGTATCTGGCAATATTTTGAGCAGTAGAAATAGCAGGTTGCACCCCCGTCTGAATAGCGTATTGTTCGGCTGGCAGACCAAAGGCATCATATCCCATAGGATGTAAAACATTGAAGCCTTTGAGCCTTTTGTATCTGGCATAAATATCAGAAGCGATGTATCCGAGGGGATGTCCTACATGTAGACCGGCACCAGACGGATAAGGAAACATATCTAAAACATAATATTTGGGTTTATCGGAAGTATTACTTACTTTATACACTTTATTTTCTGCCCAAAACTTTTTCCACCTAGATTCGATGTCTGAAAATCTGTATTCCATTATCATTTAATTTTGTTGTGCCATCAGCTCTAAAAAATCGTTCTAGAGACCAAAGCGTAATTTTACGCAAAAATAGACAAAAAGGAATTAGATTTGCATTGTTCTGTGCACTTTAATAAATGCAGGTTATATGATTCGTTTTTTATTCAAACTTGGATTAAGCTTAGTTGTCCTATTGTTGGTTTACAACTATTTTTTAGGTACCCCAGAGGAAAAATCAACCTCAAAAAAGATATTTGGAGAAGTAATTCACCTTGGAAAATCTTCATGGGACTTACTTCGGGCTGAAAAACAAAAATTGAGGGATGGAAAATATGATCTCGCTATGGATAAAGTGAGTCAGCTATTAAACGGACTTGAAAATGCTGTGGTTAATAGTGGTGATCCGCAAATAAATGAACAGTTTCAGGATTTAACAAATAAAAGAGACCAGTTATTACAAATGGAAAAAGTAGCTATTGGATTAACACCGTCCGACACAAATAGTACACTGACGGCTCAACAAAAATCAGAACGATTAAAATTATTAAATGCCTTGTTAGCTGAAACAGAGGTATTAATGAATAAGTTGGAAAACAGGTAATTAAGATATGAATCCAGCAACGTCCACCCAACAAGATTCTGGTAAATTTGGGTCAAAACCGAACTACCTTTCTGCGATGATAAGCATTTCTCTGATATTATTTATATTAGGTATTTTCGGATTTATTTTAATAAATACCCGACAGTTAATATCGTTCTACAAGGAAAATCTAAATCTAATTATTGAAATTAGCGAAACGGGAACAGAAGAGGAAATGGTTTCCATGAAAAGCTGGTTAACTACGCGCGATTTTTATAAAAATGGCAGCTTTTCTATGATCCAAAAGGAGGAGGCCATGCAAATGATGCGAAAAGATTTTGGGGAAGATTTTTTAAAACTCGATTTACCTAATCCTTTTTTAGATATAGTAACCTTTAATGTTAAGGAAGCCTATTTAGATAAGGAACCCTTGGGGAAAATTAAAAATGCTATACAAAAATTTCCAAATGTCCAAGCTGTTTATTTTCAAGACAGTTTCCTTCATTCATTATTGAAAAATATGAATAAGTTTCTTCTTTTCACCTTTGCGTTAACCCTTGTTTTATTGGGTGTATCCACCACCCTTATATTCAATACTCTCAAACTGGCCTTACATACCCATCGATTTATCATCAAAAATATGGAATTAGTTGGTGCCAGTTGGCGTTTTATCAGTGCACCATTTATAAGAAGAAGTTTTTTCCATGGAATAATGTCCGGCTTTATAGCTCTTTCCGGCCTTAGTATCATTTACTTTTGGTTGGCAGGTAATTTGCCCGAACTAGTCCACAATGTACCCCTGGAAAAGCTGGTTGTTTTATCAGCCACTATCATGTTTGCAGGTATTTTCATTTATGTTTTCAGTACATTTATCGTTGTAAATCGATATTTGAAAATGCGTGTAGATGATTTGTATTAATCTGAAATGACAATTGTCCTTAGATAAATAAATTTAATGTTTAATTTCGTTCTCGGAATTTAAAATCCGGTAAAATCATGAGTAAATCAAAAGTCCGAATTACACCCAATCCTGCGTCAAATACCAAGGTAAATGAAACAGGTCAAACAGCGGGTAATAAGCAGCGTGCGGCAGTAAGTGGCGTAAAATCTAAGCCTCAACAAGTTCAAATGGAGATGTTATTTAATAAAAACAACTTTATTTGGATGGGTGGTGGTATATTATTGGTTGCTATAGGTCTTGTACTTATGTCAGGTGGTAATATGCCAAGTCCTGACGTTTGGGATGAAACGATTATTTACAGTCCTGTCAGAATGGTTATTGCACCCATTTTAATTTTAGCTGGATTAATTATTGAAGTGTTTGCCATATTTCGTAAATAATGGATAGTAACATAGAAGCCATTTTACTGGGTATAGTTCAAGGCTTAACTGAATTTCTGCCAGTAAGTAGCAGTGGTCACCTAGAGATTGCGCAGTACTTTTTAGGTGATAAGAAAGACTTGAATTCTGGTCTTTTAATGACTGTAACCTTGCATGCAGCGACTGCGCTAGCGACAATGGTAGTATTTAGAAAAGAAATTGGTATAATCCTCTCCGGCTTATTTAAGCCACGGATAACTGAATCTCATTTATTTGCCCGAAATATTATTCTATCGATGATACCTGCTGTATTGGTGGGTTTATTTTTAGAAGATGAGATTGACAGACTCTTTGAAGGACAAATATTTCTTGTAAGTGCCTTACTATTGGTCACTGCAGGTATTTTGTTCTTCGCCGACAGAGCGAAAGTGGGAACGAAGACGGTGGGGCCAAAAGAAGCTTTCATTATCGGTATTGCCCAAATGATTGCTATTTTACCAGGTATATCAAGATCAGGAGCGACCATTTCAACATCGGTTATATTGGGCATTCAAAAAGCTGAAGCGGCTCGATTTAGTTTTCTAATGGTTATTCCATTGATTTTAGGTAAGATGGCAAAAGATTTGCTTGATGGCGCCTTTAATGTAAAGGAATTCTCTCTGATACCACTCTCTCTGGGTTTTCTTGCCGCTTTTCTTACTGGATTGTTCGCTTGCACTTTGATGATCAAGATGGTACAAAAAAGTAAATTAGGTTATTTTGCCATATATTGCTTTATTGTTGGCGCGGGGATGCTGTTATTTCTGACAGCAAAATAAATTTAGATGATTGATCCTGTTATTTCTGAATCTCCCAAAAATACGCAACATCCCTTAGAGGTTGGTTCAATGCTACTGATTGACAAGCCGGGCGGCTGGACTTCCTTTGATGTGGTTAATAAAATACGAGGAGCTATAAAGCACCATCTTGGCTTAAAAAAAATAAAAGTTGGTCATTCCGGTACTTTAGATCCTATGGCCACAGGCTTACTTTTACTGGGAACGGGAAAATGTACCCGTGATTTAGCATCTTTACAGGAATTAGGCAAATGTTATGAGGGCACGATCACTCTGGGTGCAACTACCCCCACTTACGATGCAGAATCGGAACCTGATGAATTATTTCCCTTTCAACATATAACCAGAGAAGCCCTGGACTCTGCCTTAATCCATTTTCAGGGGGAACAAATGCAGATTCCTCCTATTTTCTCAGCCATAAAAGTGGGTGGACAGCCGCTGTATAAGAAGGCAAGGAAAGGAGAAGTATTTGAACCTGAAGCACGGAAAATTACTTTGTATTCCCTGGAAATTCTTCGGTTTGAATTGCCGGAAATAGATTTCAGGGTTCATTGCAGCAAAGGAACTTATATACGTTCTCTTGCCTTTGATTTGGGTAAATCGTTGCAATCTGGAGCCTATCTTTCCAGATTAGTAAGAACCAAAATTGGAGATTACCAACTGACAGAGGCTGTATCACCGCAAAAATTTATTGAATCTTTAATAGCTGGCTAATATATACCTAAAATGGACGTTGAAGGAAAACAATTTGTAGGGGTTATTGGCGCAGGTAGTTTTGGCTTAACCATAGCTAATCTTTTAGCTCATAATGTACCTGTTTTGCTATTTGCCCGTCGGCCAGAGGTGGTAAGTCAAATCAACGAACATCACTATTTTGACAATGTGGTCATATCCCAAAGAGTTACTGCCACCAATGATCCAAAAATTTTAGCTGAAACTTGTACGCTTCTTTTTCCGGTAATAAGCTCTGATGCCTTTAGGGCAGTTATGCAAATGTTTGGTCCTTATCTTCGTCCTTCGCACCTCATTATACATGCTACCAAGGGATTTGATGTAGGCATATCCGACGCAGACATTACAGCAGGCAAATTGCGAAAGGAGCATATTATGACCATGAGCCAGGTTATTAAAGAAGAAACTTCGGTGAGAAGAATTGGCTGTTTGGCCGGGCCGAATCTTGCTTCTGAAATCATGGAAGGCCAACCTACAGCGACCGTAATTGGAAGTCCCTTTGAAGAGGTTATTGAAGCGGGAAAAAAAGCGTTAGGCAGCGATGTATTTCACGTTTTTGGAACAAATGATTTGCTCGGTGCAGAATTTGCCGGCGGTCTTAAAAATATTTTTGCCCTGGGTTCAGGCTTAATTACAGGAAAAGGCCTGGGCAAAAACATTCAGGCCATGCTAATAACTCGGGGACTGATGGAAATGATTTATATTGGAAAAGCTTTCGGTGCAGGACCCAGAACTTTTATCGGCACAGCCGGTATTGGGGACCTCATAGCTACCGGAACCAGCGAAAATAGCAGAAATTATACCTTTGGATTTAAACTGGGAAAGGGTGAAAAACGCATTTCTTTGATTGAAAACACCCCTGAACTCGCCGAAGGAGTAAGAACTCTTTACTTATTTCATCATCTGGCTATGAAATTAAAGCTTAGATTGCCCATTACAAAAATGCTTTATCAAGTGGTTTATGAAGACTACGACTTCTCAGAAGCCCTAAATTATTTGATTACCTTCCCCTACGATGTAGATGTCGATATTACTTTTTAATTAATTTTGCCAGGTTGGATTATTGGGAACTATGAAAAAACAAGGTCTTGCAGGTACCCTTATTCTATACACCGGTGTTTTATGGGGCTTTATAAATAGTACTCTACTCTTTCCAAAGATTTTAGGCGCCAGTATTTTTGGCTTTATTCAGACCCTCTCCTTTACAAATAATCTGATTATCACCTTTGTATTACTGGGCTTACCTGGCGCCGTTATACGATTTTATCCCTATTTCAAAGACGAAAAAAAAACCAGGGATTCTTTTTTTACTTTCATTTTATTCATTGGGGTAATGGCCATTATCCTGGGAGGTATCATTCTTTATTACTTCAAATGGGATATTATACTAAATATAAGAGATGTAGCAAGTCGGGAATTAGCGCGCCAATATTTCTATCTCATCTTTTTTAATCTTCTCACCTATACCTTACTTAGCATTTTAGACGCTTTTAATACGGCAAGACAACGTCCTTTATTTAATATTTTTCTGACTCAGGTTTTTTCCAGAGCCATTACCACCCTACTCATCATCTTATATTATTTTGACGTGATTGATCTCAAATTATTTCTCGATCTTTACGGCATTAAAGGGTTGCTTAGTATTTTTTTACTGGTATTGCACATTGAATGGCGGGGATTTTTAGGTTATGCGTCCTTAAAACCCATTTTAACATCGCCTTATTTAAAACCTATCTTTACCTATTCTTTATTCATAATGTTTACTGGATTAAGCAATAATCTTATTGCCTACATTGATACCATGATGATTTCAGGAATGATTGACTTCACCATGGCAGGTATTTACGCTGTTTTTTATTTTGTTTCCACTACCATCACCATGCCAGTGAATGCTTTTGGCTCCGTTATTTCACCACAAATAGCCGAGCACTGGAAAAAAGGAGAGATACAGGAGATACATTTGTTAAATCAACGGACCACCAAGGTAGTTTTAGTCTTAGGGGTGTTAGTATATGCGGGGGTTCTTGGAAATCTTCACAACGTGGTTAAAGTACTTGGTGAACCATACCGATCGGGCATTCCTATTGCTATTTACCTCGGTTTCGGTCAAATATTTGCCATGATGACCGGTTTTTCTTCCCTTATTCTCATTCATTCAGATAAGTACAAATTTGATCTCCTGGCTAAAACATTCATGGCCATTTTGACCATAGGAACTAATTTCGTGTTCATCAAATATTTTGGTTTGGTAGGAGCGGCTATGGCCACAGCGCTAACAATAGTTATTACCAGTTCTATTTATTTGATCTTCAACTATATTCACTGGAAATTTCATCCTTTTACGAATTCTTATTTTAAAATATTTTTTGCGGGGATTATTTGCTGGTTAGCTGTATTGTATATTCCAATATACCCAAAAGCTTACATTGACTTAGCATACAGAGCGCCACTTATGACCCTTATTTATTTTGCCATAATATATTTTACCCGTGTTTTACCCGATGTAAATGATTGGATTTATGCTAAATACATACATATAACAAAGAATTAAATATGGAAAAAGAAGAATTACCTATTGATTTTATTCATCAAATGGGAAATATATTAGACGAAAACGAATTATCAGAATTTATTTCCTCTGTAACATCGACAGCCTCGGTCACCGGCATCCGTTTTAATCCATTAAAAGCGTCAGGATTGAATGAATCCGGAACGCCTGTTCCCTGGACTCAACGAGGATTCACGCTTGAAAACAGACCTAATTTCACTTTAGACCCATCATTTCACGCTGGTGCTTATTATGTACAAGATCCAAGTTCAATGTTTGTGGAGTGGGTGGCAAAAAAACTATTGGCAACAACCCAAAAACCATATATTCTAGATTTAGCGGCGGCGCCCGGGGGTAAAAGCACCATTTTAGCTGAAATAGCCAGCGAAAAAAATGGCTTGCTCCTGGCCAATGAAGTCATTAAAGCGAGAGTGCCTATTCTAAAACAAAATCTTGCTAAATGGGGTTTTGCCAATGTTTTTGTTTCCTCCTTTGAAGTACCTGTTTTTAGCTCGCTTCCTCCCCTTTTCGATTTGATACTATTAGACGCCCCCTGTTCTGGCGAAGGATTGTTTAGAAAAGATGTAAAAGCAAGAGACGAATGGTCTGTGGAACATGTGAATCATTGTGCATCGAGGCAAAAACGGATCCTTTCAGCCGTTCCTGCTTTACTAAAAGAGGGCGGATTTTTAATTTACAGCACTTGCACCTATAATACACAGGAAAATGATGACCAAATCGTCTGGCTTTGTCAAACATTTTCATTGGAGATAGTACCCATGGAGGTACCTCCGCAATGGGGTATTATAAGCACCGAAAAGGGAGGCTTTCAATGTTTCCCTCATAGAGTAAATGGGGAGGGTTTTTATTTAGCCGTTCTGCAAAACATAGTTTCAAAGGAGAGAAATACCCTTACCGGGCAGGTAAAAAGAAACGTAAAGGTGCCAAGAAAAAAAATAATTTTCCCTGATGCTTTGTCTAATTTTTTAAAAAAAGACAACTATCTTGTTGGTGTTCAGGATAATAGTGGAAACTATTACGGCGTCCCTGAAGATTTATTTGAAGAATTTAATCTAATAAGTCAATATCTACCTTTTATTGACCCCATTTTATTGTTGGGCGCCTCTAAAGGTAATGATTTCATTCCCGAGCAAGAACTCGCTTTGAGTTCTTATTTAAATGAGGAGGTACCCCTTTGGGAACAAGAACGGCGTGAGGCCTTATTATACCTTAAAAAAGAAGTTTCAAATAGTGCGCCACCTAATGTTGGGTGGGGAAAAATGTCCTACAAGGGACTTTCTCTGGGTTGGTATAAAGCAATGGGGCACCGATACAATAATTATTTTCCTAAACATTGGAGAATAATGATGCCCTTACCACCCTCTTCACATTTGCCAGCATTACCTTTTTCAACCAGGTTATAATATCATCGAAGGACGCCTTTCCCGCTCTGTTTCGTCGTCGAAGAAGATACATAAAATACCAAATAGGCTAGTATAACGCCCATTATAGAACCCATCCACACATCTTCTACAAAATGCTGTATAAGATAGACTCTCGATGCAGCTACCAGCACGGCCAGTGAAAAGAATAAAGAAATCTGCCTCTTTGAATTACTGGCAAAAAAAGCTAATAAGGAAAAAACGGCGAAGGCTGACATAGTATGACCTGAAGGGAAACTGGAAAAACCTGTATGCAAAACTACCCCATCGACCTTTTGAAGGTCATTAAATACAGGTTTATCCTGAAAATAATGTATAGGTCTCGGATATTTGAAGTAAGCTTTTGAAATATAAGAGGTGATGGGAACTAAAATACTGACCAATAGAATAACAAAAAAGGTTCTGAACTTTAGCTTTGAAAATAAAAAGGCTAAGGCAAAAATATAGGCTGGCCAATCACCTAAAAATGTGATGTATTTAAAAAAAGTATCCAGGTAAGAATGGTGAAACCTATCTAATAAAAGAAATTCCCGCCCTTTAGGAAAAAAAAATAGGTAGATTAATAATACACCTTGCCAAAAAGCAAAGAAGGCGAAGAAGAAACTATTATTTTTTAGAAACACCATTTCTTTTAAACTTTAATATAGCTGGCAGGGAAAAGGATAAACTTGAGTCATTCATGGCTAACCAGGTAAGCACCATAGCTACTGGAAACAAAATAATATTTGGCAACCAAGCGGCAGCAATGGCAGGAATAATAAGGCTTTCAGCCACTTTTCTACAAACGATAGTTAACACAACAAAAATCATAAAAAACAAGGTAGAAATTAAAATGGGGTATCCAAAGCCACCTTTCCTAACAATGGCTCCCATTGGAGCACCTATTAAAACAAATAAAAAGCAAGCAACGGCGATACTATATTTTGCATTTAAATCATAAATATGTTTTACTCTGGAATCATTTAACTGTCTCACTGATTCAGCCGTTGCGCCAGATTGGGTTCCAATGGTACGAATAATACTTTTTGCTTTACTCGACAACTGGGTTTGTTCAAATGGAGAAAAGGTACTGAGCAGGCGTTTAACGGTATCAAATTTTATTTCAGTTAACCTCTTGGCAGGCGTACCCAAATCGACCTGATATTTATAAGGATCGGGATCGGGGGAAGAAGTCTCTATATTTTGACTACCCGGTTTTGAATAGGACGGATTACTTTCGGGGGGAATATCGGAGGTAACGGCTTCAGGAACTTTAGCGAGATATAAGGAATCTGTTTTTAGATAAGGTAAAAAACCAACCATGTAATTACCCATTTCCTTCCCTTTTTTATCCATATCGCGGGAAATTGAATCAACCGCCATAGCTAATTCTCCACTACTCATCATAGAACGATTCCCTTTAAACAGACCTTCGTTTGTTCTCGACAATTCGAATTCGCTTAAATCAA
Organism: Haliscomenobacter hydrossis DSM 1100; assembly: GCA_945878825.1. Lineage (GTDB taxonomy): Bacteria > Bacteroidota > Bacteroidia > Chitinophagales > Saprospiraceae > BJGN01. The sequence continues at coordinate 3,148 of CAMDWC010000073.1, read as the reverse complement.
AAACCTTTTGCCACCTTAAAAACCGGGTTCTGGTAAAAGGATATTTGCCTTCGCCTGGAGATAAATTATTCCCATTTTCTATGTATTGCATGCCATTTTGAAGAATCATCACCATATATTTACCATCCGCAGTAATGACAAGTTCACCTTGTTGAGCTTTAACGGTTTTGTATTTGCCAACATTTGATTCCGTATGATCATATATTAGCACATCCTCAATAGATTTACCATCTGATTTTTTTGTACCTATATGAATGGCATACCCCTCAAGATCGTCGTTGAAAATGCCCGTTTCCAATCTCAATGCAGGCTTTTTCTGTTTTATATCAAACATCCTGGAACCAAACTTCAGATTGGCTATGGGAATGAGCGTATTTGAGCAATAGAGAGAAAAAAGGATAGAAAACAAGCCAAAAAAAAGGATGGCCCGCATTATTCTAAAAAGAGAAATACCCCCGGATTTAAAACTTGACAGTTCAAAAAATTCTCCCATTGAGCCAAGCGTCATTACCGAGGCCAATAAAATACCCAACGGCAGAGACATTGGAATGATACCGACACTCCGGTAAAAAAGGAGTTCCAATACCAACCATATTCCTAAGCCTTTTCCAGCAATGTCATCAATATACAACCAAAGCATCTGCATCACCAAAACGAAAGAGGCGATTAAAAAAGAAACAATAAAAGGAGGAAGGAAACTCCTCAACACCAATCGATCTATTTGCTTCATTTGCCAAAATTAAACAAAAGCAAGGTTAAAAAATAAACAAATTTTTACCCTTTACTTTGCTTAAAAATGGTATTTTTATTTATACTTGTCTGTTTCATAACTTTAAATGAATATTATGCTTTTAAACCGTTTGTTTTTATTCACCCTACTACTTTATAGTAGTCATTTCTTAATAGCGCAATACCCTGCCAGCTCCGCAAAAGAACGCTTGGATAATGCAATGAAAAGAGCCGACCTTCGAAAAAATTCCGTAGTCAGTGGTTTGTTATTTCAATCTATCGGGCCTACCGTGATGAGTGGCAGAGTGTCGGACCTCGATGTTAATCCAAATGATCCTACTCAATTTTATGTTGCCTACGCTTCCGGTGGACTTTGGAAAACAGAAAATAATGGACGCACTTTTAAACCTTTATTTGATAAGGAAATAGTCATAACCATAGGTGACATTGCCGTAGATTGGGCTAGAAATATCATTTGGGTAGGAACTGGCGAAGTAAATTCAAGCAGGTCTTCCTACGCTGGTACGGGAATATACAAAAGTACAGACGGAGGAAATACCTGGTCTTATAAAGGGCTTCCCGAATCTCACCACATTGGCAGAATCCGCCTCCATCCTAAAGATCCCAATAAGGTTTGGGTAGCTGTTTTAGGACATCTTTATTCGCCAAATGAGGAAAGAGGCGTGTTTATGACAGACGATGGTGGCCTAACCTGGAAACATACCTTGAAAGTTGATCAGCTTACAGGAGCCGTCGATTTAATTGGAGACCCTTCTTCTCCTCAGATTCTTTATGCAGCCACCTGGACTAAATCGAGAGAGGCATGGGATTTTGTAGAGTCCGGAAAGGGATCAGCTATTCATAAAAGTACGGATGGCGGTAAAACATGGCAAAAAATTACCGCTGCAAATACAGGTTTTCCAGATGGTGAAGGTCTGGGAAGAATTGGTTTAGAGTTAACACAACATCAAGGAAAAACCGTTCTCTTCGCGGCTATCGATAATTATTTCAGGCAGGAAAACAAATCTTCTGCCAATGCTGACGAACTTACTAAATTCTCTTTGAGAACTATGTCGAAAGATGTCTTTTTAACTCAAAAGAAATACCTTATTAAAGACTTTTTGCAGAAAAATGGCTTCCCTGCTGAATATACCGTTGAAAAAGTATTAGACTTAGTCAAAAAAAATGAGATTACCCCATTAAATCTTGTGGAATATACAGAAGATGCTAATTCTGCCCTTTTTGACGCCCCTGTCCATGGCCTTGAAGTTTACCGGTCTGATGATATGGGCAAAACATGGAAATTAACCCATGAAAAAGGGTATTTAGAAAATGTACATTATACCTACGGTTATTATTTTGCCCAAATTCGTGCAGCCAGTGTAAATCAATTGTATGTTTTAGGCGTACCTGTTCTTTCCTCTGATAATGGCGGAAAAACATGGAAATCGATAAATGGGGATAATGTGCATTCCGATCATCATGCCCTTTGGGTGAACCCAAAGAAACCAGGACACTTGATCCTTGGAAACGATGGCGGAATAAATATTTCTTATGATAACGGTGAGCATTGGATTAAATGCAATACGCCAGCCTTAGGTCAGTTTTATCACGTAGCCGTTGATATGGCTGAACCTTACAGAGTCTATGGAGGATTGCAAGACAACGGGGTTTGGATGGGTCCCAAAACAAATAAGCCAAATACGGAATGGCATGATTCCGGTGATTATCCATTCAAATCGATTATGGGTGGCGATGGTATGCAAGTCGCCATTGATACGAGAGATAATGAAACGGTATATACCGGATTTCAATTTGGAAATTATTTTAGAATAAATACAAAAACCGGACAAAGGAAGGGAATTACGCCCAAGCATGCCCTGGGAGAACGGCCGTTGAGATGGAATTGGGAGACGCCCATTCATTTATCTATCCACAATCAGGACATTCTTTATATGGCATCCAATAAAGTGCACCGTTCTTTAAATAAAGGCGATTCTTTTAAAGTAATAAGTGGCGATTTAACGAAAGGGGGGAAAAAGGGAGACGTGCCCTTTGGCACCATTTCCTGTATTCACGAATCACCGGTTACCTTCGGATTAATTTACGTTGGTACCGATGATGGTATGATACATCATAGTCCAGACGGGGGTACTACATGGAAAAGATTGGACGAATCATTACCAGAAAATTTGTGGGTAAGTAGCATTCAAGCCTCTGCTTTTAAGGCCTCAAGGGTATATGTAACGTTAAATGGTTATAGAAATGATCATTTTAAACCTTATGTTTATGTTTCCGACGATTACGGGAATACATGGAAGCAAATCGGCGAAGGACTACCTAATGAACCCGTAAATGTGCTAAAGGAAGATCCAGTCAATGAGAATTTACTCTATATTGGGACTGATAATGGCCTGTA
>CAMDWC010000072.1 GCA_945878825.1 Haliscomenobacter hydrossis DSM 1100 | reverse complement strand
CCACATAACCCGATGATTGAAAGGTCGCAAGATGAACCTGATTATTTAGAATGAAAGAAAAATTACTGCTGTTGGGCGCCCATGCCGGGTCACTACCTTTAGCTACCTTCATTTCAGATTTATCCTTCAGATTTAGTATATAAATGTGTCTGTCTGTTGGTTCCTGTAATTGTGCAGGATTTGCTGCCAATCCAGATTTATTAACTGGATTACCTCTTACAAAGAGCAATTTAGTTCCATCCGGAGAAAAGGCAAGATTACTTATCTCTATGCCATCATCCCCCTTGAAATGTGTTAATTTGATAGATTTGTAAGATGGGCTTTCGGCAAAATATACATTTCTGCTACCGGCTTCATTAAACACCCAAGCTGTTTTATTTCCCTGTTTGTCAACCGTTAATTCCGTGGGAAAAGGGACAGACAAGTAATCAGGTATAGACTGAGCCGATAAGTATATCGGTAAAAATAGGAACAGATAACGAATCATGGATAGCGGTTTTGCTATAAAAATACATCTTTAATGAAAAAAAATATTAGATATTATTACGTTTCCGATATTATCTTGATTTTATATAAAGAAAACTTACAAAGCGTATTTGAAACAGGAAGGAATCAATCGACGATTCCTTCCTGATTTTTAATTAGTATCCCGCGTTCTGGACTAAACTTTTATTAACATCCATTTCCCTTTGAGGAATAGGCATAATTAATTTAGGAGAATTCCATTCTGTTTTTCCAACAGATTGCTGAAGACGTTTCGCCTCGTGTAAATTATGTCCTTCGAAAGCAAGTTCCAAAGAACGCTCTTTTGTTATATCATTTAATGCTACCGACATTAGTGCGGGTAAACCTGCGCGAACTCGAATGGCATTGACATCCGCTAAAGGCGTTGCACCTATTACTGTACCTGCTCTAAAATTACTTTCTGCGCGGGTCAAATACATTTCTGCCAAACGTACTACTGGAACATCACCAAAACGATCTAAGTGCTTTTGAGTGTAATTACTACCCCCTGAAACAACAAAGAACTTACGCGTATCGCCCGGTGCGTAAAGCGCTAAATGGGCATTGGTTATCTTGCAATCACTGCGACCGGCAGTACCCGGAATAGATGAAATGGTACGACCAAAGTACGTATTGATTGAATTGGATCCGTCCTGAGTCGTCACTTTCACTGCAAAAAGATACTCTGAAGGCGTAACGCCTCCATTGCGAATAGCTGTAAACCAAAGCTTAGTAAAATCAGGATTTAAGACTTTACCACTTCCAGTAATAACTCTATTGGCTGCATCACGAGCGGCAGGATAGTTTTTCAACATCAAATGAACACGGGAAAGTACCGCGGCAGCAGCCCACTTCGTAGCATAATTACCATTAGTAGAAGGAAGTAGCGTTTCTGCCCGAGTTAAATCGGCCACTATTTGATTATAAACATCCTGTACAGAACTACGCGCGCGATTATCTGCGTCACTAACTACGCGGGTAGCTTGCAAAACAAGAGGAACACCAGGATTTGTAGAAGCATTGCCGTCGCCAATGGTCTTGGCATACAGGCGTACCAGTTCAAAATAGAGCGTAGCGCGAATAAAAAGCGCTTCACCCTCCACCGACGTTTTCTTAGCAGGCGTAGCTACTTTGTCTATGGCACCTAATACATTATTGCAACGATTAATGGTATTGTAAGCTGAAGCCCAGGTTCCCGCTGCAAAACTATTATTTGCTACCATTAAGGTATTAAAAGCGTCATTTAACCCGGCAAACGTGCCTGTAAAATTAATATTGGGTGTGTTACCAATCAGGTCGTTAAGAACCATGATTTCACCCCCCAGGGTGGAAGCACTCTGGATACCATCATAGCAACCAGTCAAAGTTACCAGTACATCAGCTTCTGTATTTAAAGCGAGGTCTTCCGTAATGCTCTGGAATGGAATAATATCCAGACGTTTTTCGCAGCCAGCCAGCGTAAACCCCAGTAAGGCCACAAGGACGGACCACATCATATATTTCGATTGATATAGTTTCATATTGCTCAGATTAAAGGATTAGAAAGTAACATTAAAACCAACAAGATAAGTTCTGGGCTGAGGCGGAGTATAAAAATCATTCCCCTTTGCGATATTTGAGTCAAATGAATCGGCATTAACCTCTGGATCCCAATAAGGATATTTAGTAAATGTCAACAAATTTTGTCCGGAAACATAAATACGCAATTTCTCCATTTTAAGCTTTCTTAGTTGCTTAGCATTCAGCGTGTAGCCAAAAGATAAGTTCCTTAAACGCACGTAAGAACCATCGACAATGTAACGGCTACTTGCCTGCGAACCATTTACCCTGTATAGACGAACCTGAGGAATATCAGTAATGTCTCCCGGATTTCTCCAACGTAGAAGTTGATCCACCGTGTTATTATCTTCATATAACATGCTGGCTGAAGAATATCTTCCCATACCATAAATGTTGTTCTGGTTGCCCTGAACTCCATTGAAAAATACAGATAGGTCAAAATTCTTAAAGGAGAAATTATTGGTAAAACCAAAAATGAGATCTGGATTTGGGTCACCAACTACCGTGCGTTGCGCTTCACTATAGTTACTGGTGGTACTGCGATCTATAGTGCCGTCCGTATTTTTCTTATTCTTATAAAACAAAGCATTTCCGTTGGCCGGATCAACCCCTGCGTATTCCACTGTATAGAAGACACCTACGTTGTAGCCCTCTTCTACCCTATTCATATTACTTACGCCACCCTCAATGATCTGACCTTGAATATCAGTTACTGTACCTTTGTTCAAGGCAAAATTTAAGCTGGTATTCCACTTGAAAGGCCCGGTAAGATTTTGTGTATTCAGCACAAATTCCCATCCGCGGTTTTCCATCTTACCAACGTTTCTGATAATACTACCAAAGCCTGTAGATGCTGGAATATTTACATTTAACAAAAGACCCTCCGTTTTCTTGATATAATAGTCAAGCTCACCAGTGATTCTATTATTTAAAAGGCCAAAATCGAGTCCTATATCCAACTGTGCTGTTTGCTCCCATTGCAAATCGGGATTACTTAACTGAGAAGGTCGCTGACCTGCAGCACCGGCATAACCGGCGTCACCTGAAAAGAGACCCAACTGCGGGAAGTTACCAATCTCTGCATTTCCAACGATACCGTAAGAAGCGCGAAGTTTGAGCAAGCTAACCGCTGGCAATTTATTAAAAAATGATTCATTGGAAATAATCCAGCCAGCAGAAACAGCAGGGAAAAATCCAGTTCTTGCATTCCTGCCAAAACGAGACGATGCGTCAATTCTACCACTGGCATATAGAATGTAATTTTCTTTAAATACATAATTCGCCCTCATGAAATACGAGAGAAAGCGGAAATCTGTCTGAGAAGAACTACCCCCTGATTTGGTTGCCGCACTGGCAATTTTCTGGTATGAGTTAGATGGAAAATCTAGACCTTCTGTAAAATTATATTTCGCTTGCGATTGCTGATATTGCATACCTAAGGTAGCATTAAAGTCGTGCGAACCTTTTAACTTGCTATAGTTGAAATAACTATTTGTGTTGTAATTAGTTACAAAAGAACCGTAATTGGAACCTACCCCTCTCACTGCTCTGGTCTGATTTCTTACCGTTTGAGACTGGAAGTAACTTTCCTCGTTTTGACTTAGATAATCCAATCCAAATTCTGTCTGAAACGTAAGACCAGGAAGTAATTTGGCCTTAAAAAAGGTATTACCAAAAGTACGATAAACGTCCTGTGAAAAACGACCATAATTGACCGTCAAAATAGGGTTGTAATACACAGGAATATTTACATCACCCGGTGGTGTGCCTGCACTTAATTCCGTTTCTGGGTCTAAAAAGGGAGTCATAGGCATTAAAGCAACGGCCTGTAAAGGGTTGGAAAATGCGTTATCATCCGGTAAACGACGGTTGAAAGTTCTTGACAAGCTTAGAGAAACACCTAAATCCAGCCATTCATTCACCTTTTGATCCAGGTTTAGACGTCCGGTAGAACGTTGAAGGTTGTTACCTACAATGGTACCTGTTTGATCTAAGTGCTGAAATGAAGTGAAGAATTTGGTATTCGCGTTACCACCAACAATCTGTAAGTCGGCCTGACGATAAGGTCCCTTTTGGAAGACTGCATCTTGCCACTCGTAAGTCTTTGTTGGGTCAGAAGCCCATTTTCCATAGCTGTAATAGCCCATTACGTCATTTTTGACATAAGTAGTCCATGAATCAGGATCTGTTATGGGTGTTTTATCCAGATTATCCCGATAAGCTGCCCCTTCAAGAATTAATTCCGCATATTGCTCTGAATTGAGCATGCCAACTCTTTTAGTTGCTTCACTATACCCTGTTTGTATATTAAAAGATACGGAAGTCTTACCTGATTTTCCACGCTTTGTAGTAATAAGTACGACGCCATTTGCCGCTCTGGATCCATAAATTGCACCGGCAGAAGCATCTTTCAACACTTCGATAGATTCAATGTCATTTGGATTCAAGTCGGTCAGTGGGTTCATGTCTCCGCCATAAGAACTCTGATCATTTGCAGTAATCGGTATGCCGTCTAATACGTAAAGAGGCTGGCTATTAGCACTAATTGAGGAATTACCCCGAACCCTAACCGTTACAGCCTGTCCAAGTTTCCCTGATTGAGCATTGACAAAAACACCTGCCGCCCTTCCTTGTAATGCTTGATCCACACTGGCCACAGGAACATTCAAAATTTCCTCTGACTTAATTTTCGCTATATTACCTGTTAGATTCCTCTTGGAAGAAGTGCCATAACCTGTAACCACAATTTCTGTAAGTTCTACGCCTGTTTGTAAAATGATGTCCACCACTTTACGTCCGTTAACTGGTTCATCCTTATTACTGTAACCTATGTAAGAAACGACAAGAATATCATTTCCCGCAGCGCTTAACGAGTAAGCGCCGTCTAAGTCGGTCACTGTACCAACCGAAGATCCCTTAACCACCACACTGGCGCCTATGAGTGGCTCACCCTCAGTGTCAGTCACTTTTCCAGTAACTGTGCCCTGAGCGAAAACACCAAAAGACATGATGGAAAGAAACAAAAAGGTTAAAATTTGTTTTTTCATACTTTTTTATTAAATATTGATAAATGTTTGGTAAACTTAATAAAATATTTTAATTAAAGTAAAACTATAATTTAAATATTTTTAAACAAGCTATACTCCTTATCTTGTTTAAGCCTTAGGCTATTTGTTCAAATGCTGTGTAGAACTACTTTGTGGTCTTTTTAACACTATTCCAGCGCGAACAACTTTATACACACCATAATCAACCACTAATTTACCATTTACCAATACATAAGGGATTCCTATGGGATACTGATGTGGATTTTCAAAGGTACTCTGGTCTTTAATGGTTTGAGGATTGAAAATAGTGATATCCGCATAATTTCCAATCTTTAAAATTCCCCTATCTTTCAATCCCATGCGTTGAGCGGGTAAAGCCGTCATTTTATAAAGTGCCTGACTTAAGGTAATCACCTTTTCTTCCCGAACATAATGACCTAAAACCCTGGGAAATGTGCCATAAGCTCTGGGATGAGGATGCCCCTTACCAGGTACACTTAATCGTCCATCGGAGGCAATCATGGTCATAGGATGTTTCATAATACGTCGAACGTCTTCTTCCGAAATAACATGAAAAATACAGCCTGCACCCTGATGCAATTGGGCCTGAACAACCAAATCAGCTCCATTTTCCATGGTCGGTTCTAATTTTTCCTGTATAGCCCAATCATACAAAGTTTTGCCCTCCAATTCCGGCTTCCAACTAAACTGACCAAATTGAATCCTCTTCAAATCCCCTCCCCCTCTGTCATTTAACAAATTGAAAATAATGCCCTTTCTTATTGAATCTCTTAAAATAGGATCTGCCATTCTTGATGAAAAATCAATAATTTTATTTTTCTCCAATGCCCAGGCAGGAATTAAAACGCCAAGATTTGTATAACTTGCCGTGTAAGGATATTGATCCATCATAATATCAAGGTTCCCTTTCCTGGCTGAATCAACCAAGGCTAAAGTTAATTTACTGGCTCCCCACATTGGAATGCCAATGGCTTTATGGTGGGTTAAAACCACTGGAATATTGGCTTCCCGTGAAATAAGAATGGCTTCTTGTACCCCCTCGATCAGACCAAGCCCCTCTTCTCTTAGGTGGGAAGTGTAAATACCCCCCAGATTTGCTACCACTTTGGAAAGCTCAATCACCTCTTCTACTTTAGAAAATGAGCCCGGCAGGTACTTGAGACCAGTAGATATACCAAAGGCACCTGCCTTCATATTTTCTTCTATAAGCCCCTTCATTTTTTCGAGTTCAGCTAACGTTGGCGCCCTGTTTTCCATGCCCATTATCTCATTTCTAACGGAATTATGTCCTACCAGATAACCTACATTTAAACCTATTCCCAATGATTCCAGCTCTTTAAAATAATCTGACAGCGGGAGTGGACCGCCACCATCGGGTCCACCAAGGGCGGTAGTAACCCCTTGCATCACATGACTTTTTGCTTCCGGGTCGAGCGTCAATGGTTCCAGATGGGCGTGAAGGTCTATAAATCCAGGCGAAACTATCAACCCACTTGCATCAATTATCTTCTTCGCTGAACCTTTAATCCTTGAGGCAATTTTAACTATTTTACTACCTTTTATACCTACAGACGCCTGTATAAAAGGTTTGGGTGAGGAGGCCATGTAAAGCGTTCCATTTTTTATAATAATATCAAATGTCTGAGAAAAACTCACTTTCGCAAACGATAAAAACAGGGACAGATAAATAAATCTCTTCATTTAAAAAATATTTTGTATATTAGAATGCAAATTAATGTAAAAAATAAGTATTTCAGACATGAATGAATCAAATATTTCCTTAGACCCCAAATTGGCTGGAATCATCAGCCACTTTACCATCGTTGGTTGGTTTATTGCATTTGTCTCCAAAAAAGATGATCAGGAAAATGTATATTTTTATTTAAGACAAACCCTGGGCATTCATCTCCTATCTATAGCTCTTTATTGGATTCCCACTTTTATGTTCTTTGGTGGAACGCTCAGACTTATTGGCGGATTAGGTATTTTAGCCTGTTGGATTATTTCCCTATTAGGCGCGATAAATGACGAGCAAAGAAAGATTCCCGTTTTAGGTAATTTTTTTCAGGAACAATTTAGAAATCTTTAATTCGCTTCTTTTCCTCAATGAGTGCTTGTATAACGTGTGCAGCGGCATGAAGTCCAAAAAGGGCAGGTAAATAGGATATTGTGCCGTAAAATGACTTTTTGTACCTATTTCCATCAGTTAATTGGAGGGAGGAGGGTACAACCGGAGCATTGGAGGCTACGACGGGAATATTCCTTTTCCAGCCCATTTTTCTGTATGATTTCCTTATTTGATGGGCAAATGGACAATTTTTCGTTTCAAAAAGGGAATAAACACCCACGCCAACAGGATTTATTCGACCCCCGGCTCCCATGGAACTTATAATCGGTATATCAGAATGCTGACAACCAGCGAGTAAATTAAGTTTAGGTTGAACACTATCTATACAGTCCAAAATGTAATCAAATGGTTCGTTTAACAATTTCTGCATATCCTCAGGCTCTTGAAAATGCGAAATTAACGATAGCTTTATATCCTTATTTATATCTAAAAGTCGTTTAGCCATCACCTCGGTTTTAGGTAATCCCAGGGTAGAATCTAAGGCTATCAGCTGCCTGTTTTTATTTGAAATGTCCACACAGTCACCATCCACCAGGGTCATCGAACCTATACCTGCCCGGCCTAAAAATTCCGCTGCAAAACTTCCAACGCCCCCAAGACCAACTATTAACACCTTCGAAGCTTTCAAAGTATTTACTGCCTCTTGTCCAATTAAAAGAGAGGTTCTCTCCAACCATGCATCTACCATATTAGTCTGTTTTTACTGCTACTTTCTTGTAAAATTTCAAAGTTGATAAATTTTACTTGAATTATAATAAAATAATATAGATTTGCATCAAATCAGAAACTACTCAAGCTAAACAAGTTACTATTACATGATGCCACCTGACGAAAGCATTCATCAAAACGGTTTTACAAAAATCCTTTTAAATATTTTGCTTATCGTTCCACTGGTTGTAGCAGGTTATTTTTATGGATTGGCTGCTATAAATGCGAACAAGGGAGCTATTTCGAACGATTTTATCTATGATTATCGGGAAATATACAATAATCATGTTCAATATCGAAAAGACTGGGGCACAGATTCCTTTTTACTTTTTAAAGTAAAAAAATTCTACTTTGGGGTTTTGAAATACGAAAGACCTAATATTACTGATCAAACTTACGCTGGACTGGATTTACTGTCCACCTTTTTTAGTAAGCTTTCTGAAATGAATACTCAGGTAAGAATCGCTTTTTATGGTGATTCCGGCGTTGAAGCCGATTTGGTTACGCAAACATTAAGAGATAGTTTACAACAGATGTTTGGAGGATCTGGCGTTGGATTTATTCCTGTTGTCTCCCGAGATCCGGGATTCAGGCAATCTATCACCCACTATTTTTCCAATCTGTGGCGATGGGAATCCCTGGAAAATCCCAGACCCATGAAAAAGAACCCCGGGATTTCCGGAAATTCATTTTACACCCAGCAAATTGATTCCATTTCTGACCAAACCGCCTGGATATCCTACCGCGGAAAATCTTTTTCATCGAGAACGGCTACTTTTCCAACCATGCGCTTTTTTTACGGTAAAAATGAAATTGACCAATCTAATGGATTCTTAGAATGGGAAATAAATAAAACCAAAAAATTGAGTCCGTTGGATAAAAATGAGTTGCTCAATGAGATTTCATTATTTGACTTTCCAGTTTCACAAATACGCATAAAAGCTAACCTTCCCAATAGTTTGCCTGTTTATGGATGTAGTATTGAAAGCAAACAAGGGGTAATTCTCGATAATTTTGCCCTAAGAGGTATAGATGGTTCTCGATTAACGAGAATTCCCATTGCCTTATTAAAGGAGTTTCAACATACATTGAATTATGATTTGCTCATTTTTTCTTATGGATTAAATGTAACCAATGCGGCCAGAAGGGATTTTTCAGAATATGAGGAAAAAATACTTCAACTGATAAAGCATTATCGGAAAGCATTTCCCGACATGCCCATTTTAATCATCGGTCCGCCGGACAAAGGAGTGGGTGGCCCCGGAAATTGGGTTTCTGACCCCAGCGTTCCACGTATCACTAAGGCCATGAGAAAAGCAGCCATAAAAAGTGAAACGGCTTTTATTAGTTTATATGAAGTGATGGGTGGACAAGGAAGCATGGTAAGATGGGTGGAAAAAGAACGACCCAGATTAGCAAGCACCGATTATACTCATTTTAATTATGAGGGTGCAGATAAAATAAGTCGGGAACTATTGCATATTTTTCTGGCGCAGACCAGTACAACAGATCAAAGAGAACCAAAATAATCAGGGTACAATGACCACCATATTTTCAACATTTTTCCATGAACTCTGGCAATATGACCCACATAATCCCCTACAATTTAGTAGTATTACTTTTTTCATATTATTTGTTGTCGTTTACTTTTTATATTACCTGATAAAAAAAAACATTCCCCTAAGGAATATATATTTACTAATATTTTCTCTTTTTTTCTATTACAAAAGCAGTGGTTGGTATTTTTTACTTCTCCTGAGCACAGCTTGGGTCGATTTCACCATTGCGCACTTTTTATTTCACCAAAAGGGAAGCACTAAAAAACTGCTTATCGCATTAAGTCTGTTCATTAATTTGGGCGTTTTAGCTTATTTTAAATATTCCCATTTTTTCAGTGAGGTATTTAATGAATTTTTTGGAGCCACCTTTAAATGGGAAGCCCTTTTCCTACCCGTAGGCATTTCATTTTTCACTTTTCAATCCTTGAGTTATAGCATCGATGTCTATCGTGGTGACCTAGTACCCTTAAGCGCGGGAAAAACAAGCTTAAAAGGAATAATACTAAGTTTTTTAAATTACTGTTTTTATATAAGCTTTTTCCCACAACTTGTTGCTGGCCCTATCGTTAGAGCCTCCCAGTTCTTACCACAAATAACGATGCCTTCAAGACTTGGTGTACTGCAGGCTGGACAAGGATTATTTTTATTTAGCTGTGGATTATTCAAAAAAATCATTCTTTCCGATACCATCGGCGTATTCTGGGTAGATAGGGTTTTTGAAAATCCTTCCCTTTATTCCGGCATGGGAAATCTTTTAGCCGTTTATGGATACACTTTACAAATATATCTTGATTTTTCAGGATACTCCGACATGGCTATTGGCCTGGCCCTTTTAATGGGATTTACCTTAACTGAAAATTTTAACCGCCCCTATTTATCCATTTCTTTGCAAGAGTTTTGGCGAAGGTGGCATATTTCTCTATCCACCTGGCTACGCGATTATCTATATATTTCACTGGGAGGTAACAGGGGAAGTAAGATAAAGACCTATTTAAACCTATTCCTGACCATGTTACTGGGTGGTTTATGGCATGGAGCGGGCTGGATGTTTATCTTATGGGGTGGTTTACATGGTGTAGGATTAGCCCTCGACAGATTACTTTCCTCTGCGGGTCAATTTTTAAGTAAACCCTTGAGTAAAAGTTTTATACTCATACTTAGCTTGCTTGGTGGAATAAGTGCTTACTTATTCTTCAAAATGACGGGGGATACTATGGAAAAGTGGCAGGTTATAGAGTGGCAACTATTTCTTCTAAACCTTGCCTTAGGGACAACTTTATTGTTTTCATTAGGTGTTTTGATTGGAAAATGGGGTAAAAGTTTTAAAGTACCCCATATTATATCAGGTATTTTTACTTTCCATTTTGTTGCCTTTTGCTGGATATTTTTTAGAGCGGGCGCGATAAGTTCTATTTTACCTCCCGGCGATTTATTGGGAAAGGTTTTATCAAAACTAGCTACCATTACTTTTGATTCTTCTTTTTTAATGGAAGTTCACGATAAAACGCCTTATGTTTTACCCTCTATTTTACTTGGTTTCGTCTTACATTTATCTCCCATCGTCCTAAAAGAAAATTTAACCCATTGGTTTAGTAAACAATCCTTCGTCGTTCAGGCCATTTTGGTATCATTTATTATAACCTGTGTTTTAATATTAAACACACAGAGAACGCTACCATTTATTTATTTTCAATTTTAAATCAGGGATGGGCAGCCACCCATATTTGGCCATCTTCAAAAAACTCTTTTTTCCAAATGGGAACCGTCTCTTTGAGCGTATCAATGGCATATTGACAGGCTTCAAAAGCAGCGGCCCGGTGAGGGGTTGAAACGGCGATAATCACAGCGATATCACCAACGAGTAATTCCCCTACCCGATGATGAATAACTACCTTCAAAGCACCCCATCTTTCCTCCAAAGTCGAACCTATTTTTTGCATTTCCTTGATAGCCATTGGCGTGTATGCCTCAAAAACAAGTTTTATAACCTTCTTATTTTGGGTTTGATTTCTTACCGTACCAACAAAAATAGCTTGACCTCCCGCGTCAGGAGTAATTGCCAAATGATAACAATCTGCTAATTGAAGCGGTAAATCAGAAACGTCAATAGATATCATAAATACCTTGTAATTAAATGGGTGGGAAAATAACAAAAAAAAGAAAATGAAGGGTAATAAAACTTTAATAATTCAATATTTCATTCATCAAGCCCTGATCATCGTTGACCTGTTTGAATTTCAATTTATTTAAATCACCCAAGGGTAAAATGAGTGATTCTGCCATTTTATCTATGGCGACGGTAGATAAAACGGTCTGTATGTAAGCCTCAATGAGGTCATCGAGACCAATGCCCAGTTTATTAAAGTCCCTTCTATCCATTAATATTAAGCGATGAGTATCACTATCCCATTCACCCGAAGGCAATTTAAAAGACAGATTAGTTCCCAGCATGTCCCATGAGGATGCGTCAGAGGTCCAATTATCCTCTAAAGGTAATTTCGCCCTTCTGGCATAAGTACAAAGGGGTAAAATACCATTTTCTGTAGAGCTGACCATCATTCTCAGGTCTGCTACAAAGGTTCTTCCCTTTGCATTAGGTATCGTTCCCACATGAAACAACTTTCCCGTCAAGGTTTCAGAACTCCAGTTATAGTTACCTATTAAACTTTGGACAACAAAACGGTCATAAGGGAATTCAAGTTTCATGAACTCCTCGAGTTCCCGTTCTGATACAATGGTGAAAACGCCCTGACCTGAGTTACTATATGGCACTTTTATAACGCCCTGGCCCCCAAACGCAGCAATATATTGAGGAATTTCTTCCCTTTTCACATCCCATATCGTTTGTGGGGTATTTATATGCAACCCAAAAGTTTCCCATTCCTTGTTAAAATCGGAATAGGCTTTTGCTGCCGTCATTTTGTTTCTCCCCCCTGCCAAACAGGCAATAATAGGATTGAATATGAG
>CAMDWC010000071.1 GCA_945878825.1 Haliscomenobacter hydrossis DSM 1100 | reverse complement strand
GTCAGTCTCTAGCTATTTGGCCCCTGGCGGCACAAATATCCATAAATCCCTTTGGTCCCTGGCGGGATAAAATGTTTCATTGTACCCTTTGGTCCCTGGCGGGATAAATGTTTCATTGTACCCTTTGGTCCCTGGCGGGATAATCCTATAAACATGCGACCCCTCCAGGGTCGATTTTTACAATATCCTGACCCTGGAGGGGTCACATGTCTCTTGCTATTTGGTCCCTGGCGGGATAAAATGTTTCATACCCTTTGGTCCCTGGCGGGATAATCTAAACATGCGACCCCTCCAGGGTCGATTTTTCATATTATCCTGACCCTGGAGGGGTCACATGTCTCTTGCTATTTGGCCCCTGGCGGGATAAATGGTTTCATTATACCCTTTTGTCCCTGGCGGGATAAAAGGGTTTCATTATACTTTTTGGCCCCTGGCGGGATAAAATGTTTCATTGTACCCTTTTTCAAATATTTCTTTGCCGCATAACCTCGTATAAAATGATACCAGCAGCAACAGAAACATTCAGGGAATTTATTTCTCCTTGTTGTGGAATGATAAATTTCTGATCGGCTGCTTTAATTAGACTTGGGTGAACCCCGTTACCTTCTGCTCCAAGTATAATGGCTGATGGTTCAGACCAATTACATTGAGCGACTGTTTTTTCGCCCTTTAAATCGCTAACGCTTACAATTAAACCCATTTCCTGTAAATAGGTTATAGTGTTAGCAAGGCTATTTTCTCTACAAATGGGAATTCTGGTTAGTGCTCCTGCAGATGTTTTTATTGCGTCTCCATTTATAGGAGCGGTACCACGCATGCCAAGTATGATGCCGTCTGCTCCTAATACTTCAGCTGATCTGGCTATAGCACCAATATTTCTTACATCAGTAATACTATCCAAAATGAGAAAAACCGGATTTTCCTTTTTCTCAAGAATTTCGGGAAGTAAACTATCAATATTCTGATAGGTTATTGGTGATGTGTAGGCGATAACCCCCTGATGATTTCCAGAAACCACCCTATTCATTCTCTCTTTTGGCACAACCTGAAGCGGAATTTCATGGTCCCGGCATAAGTGCCTGATTTCTTTTTCTAACTCACCCCTCATCCCTTGTTGAAATAATATCTTTTCAATTGTTTTTCCAGATTCAACAGCCTCTATGATGGGGTGTCTTCCATAAATAATGGATACCTCATTGTCCTCCATAAAATTTTAAAATTTTTTCCCGACGGTAATAAATTACAATTTTCCCAAAGGTATCTAAAAATTGAAATATTTTTAGATACCAATCTTTACTTCAGTACGCTAATCTGGAGGTATGTCCCAAATTAATAAGTTAATATTTTAATCCAGTGATTTTCTTGCTTCACCGTCAGGATCATTTTGAAGAAGACAGAAGTCATCTAAAATCATAGTTTCACCTTTTTCAGCAGAGTAAGGTACCCATTCTGGTAAACCACCGCCATTTGGATTTCCAGTTTTAATAAATTGAATAAATGAACTGGCCATTTTTGAAGATAGTGCTTTCGGGCGCTTTCCTCCTCCAGTATGGGTAAACATAAGATCGGTATTATAAAACCAAAAGCAAATATCAATACAATGGAAAGCTCTCATTCGACCGTCAAATAAAGGTGGTTGCCAACCAAACCAGGATACATAAACAGGTGCCTTACCATTTTTTGATTTTGCATCTGCTGCAGCCACTGCATTTTTTCTATTGGATAAAATGAGTGCCCATATTTCAACGGGAGATGCCGTTGGGAATTGTTTTCTGTAAGCGGATACAATAAGGCTGGATTTTTCACCAAATCTGGCCGATATTTTTTCGGTTATTTCTTCCCAGGTAACCTTCTCCAGACTAGCGTCAGAACGGGAAGGTGTCCATTCATGAAAAGTAGTATTAATCATTAAAGGAATATTTTCGGACATTCCTCCAGTGAAAAAAGGTTCACTTGAAAGATGAATTCCATCAGAAACAGGTGAAAAACCTTCTCTTTGAATACCCATTTTTTTTGCTTCATCCGATAATTTTGCAACGGTTCTATTGGCAATTTGAATAAATTCAAGCCATGGCATTTGTTGCAATTTTTCAAATTCACCTATTTTGAATCCGGCTTCTTCCAATACTTTAGCACCTAATTTTTCAGCATATTCTTTATTTATACCTATCAGAGAACTACCACTTAAAGCGACGGCTTTATGGAAAAGGCCCTTCGCTGCCGGCATATTCATTAATGTGGTTACTTTGGCTCCTCCACCTGATTGTCCAATAATGGTTACATTGTTCGGGTCACCTCCAAATTGAGCAATATTATTTTTTATCCATTCTAAGGAAGCAACCAGGTCTAAGTTACCTGCATTTCCAGAGGCTAAAGGGCCTCCAACACTTGATAAGCAACAATAACCTAAAGCGCCCAGGCGATGATTAACGGAGCAAAAAACAATATTTCCCATCCTTGACAGATTTTCCCCATGGTAACCGTCTTGTTCTATGCCATTTCCATTTACAAAGCCACCCCCATGTAACCAGACGATAACAGGACGATTTGCTTTATCTAAAGCAGGTGTCCAAATATTTAGCTTTAGACAATCCTCAGATACATCGTCGTAATTCCAATGATCAACGAAGGATGAATATGCATTGGCATATCTTTTTTCCATTATTTGTGGAGCAGAATTACCCCACCAGATGGTCGGCTTTATATCGTTCCACGGCACTGGTTTTTGTGGTGGCATAAATCTGTTTTTTCCACTGGTATCCGCTCCATAAGGGATGCCAAGAAATTGATGGATACCTCGTAAAATAAAACCTCGTACCTTCCCATATTCTGTTTGAGCAATGGCAATGTTATCGCCAATATGCAGTAATTGGTCCTCATCAATATTCAAATCATGAGGCTGGGTGTTTCCAAGGGAAGTTTTAGGGACGGTTAATCCAATGGCGCCTACGCCAAGTGTCTGGATAAAATTTCTGCGGGTTGCTTTCATAGTAAAGGAATTTTGGATGATTACAAGTTAACTAAAAAAATAATAATTCAATTAATAAAAATCCTTTTTGCGATTATTACGTTACTTTTATGAATAGCCAAAGATTATATTTTTTAAAATATAGCATAATGAAAATTTTAAGACAATTCACTTTATTTTTTCTTCTACTTCAGGGATGTATTCTTTTTGCTCAAAGTCCATTTGAAGTGGTTGATGATCTTGCGAAGGTTCGAAGTATAGCTTTAAAATGGCCATTAACGGCCAATGATTTAGGTTCATTATCTGTCAGAGATAAATATACGAGCGATCATAATGCAGTGGAACATTTATATGTTCAGCAAGAATTGGATGGAATACCTATTGATAAGGCTATTTCTGGCTTTCATTTTAAAAGTGATGGTACTTTAGTCTATGCAACAAACGGGTTTTTATCCAATCTAAAAGATAGAATTATTTTAGGTTCCTTATTCAATAAACCTGGCATAAATACTGCTGAAGCCGTTCGATTTGCCGCCATTGCATCGGGAATTTCGGTAGATGGCGTTACTATAAAGTCAAAGGAGACAAGCCAGGATGGAAAATTTTTATTTTCAGAAAAAAGTTTGAGTAAATCAGAAATATTGGTTTTTTTAGTTTTTGTTCAAGAGTTGAATGGTTCGCTAAAACTAGCTTGGGAAGTACCATTGGACCATCCTGATTCACCAGATTATTGGGTGTATAAAATAGATGCTCAAACTGGAAAAGTACTGTTGAAAGAAAATTATACTCTTTATTGTAATCATGAGGAGCACTCTAAAAAGTTACCTAAATCAAATAATATAGTAAATACGTCTGATTCTCATGCTTTTAGCTTGCTAAATAAAGGTAGTTACAGAGTGTTTCCTTATTATTTGTCTTCTCCCTTAGAAGGGCAACGTGTATTGCTGAATGATCCCTCAGATATGATTACTTCTCCTTTTGGATGGCATGATACCAACGGATTAAATGGGGCAGAATATACTATTACGAGAGGAAATAATGTGTATGCTTACTTAGATAGAGACGCTGACAATAGTCCTGACGAGAAAACCATTGATGGGGGTTCCGGTCTTCTTTTTGACTTTCCATTTGACGTCACAAAAACTCCTGATAACTATCAGGAGGCTGCGGTGACACAACTTTTTTACATGAATAATTTCATGCACGATTTCACGTATAGGTATGGTTTCAATGAGGAAGCGGGGAATTTCCAACAAAATCTCTATGGAAAATCGGGTAAAGCTGGGGACCCTGTCAAAGCGGAAGGTCAGGATGCCAGTGGATTTAATAATGCCAATTTTTCAACGCCGCCAGATGGTGCCAGTGGACGAATGCAAATGTATTTATGGATGCCAGGTGAGGGTAAAGTGCTAACCGTAAACATGCCAGCGAATTTAGCTGCCACCTACAATGTTGGTCTGGCTACTTTCGGGCCTATCATTAGTAGTAATCCTATCTCTGGTGTTTTAATTGTTGCGCAAGACTCAGTTTCATCTGCATTGGCTTGTGGAACATTGACTAATGCTGCGGCAATAAGAGGTAAAATATTGGTTGTTGATCGAGGTACCTGTAAGTTTAAAGAAAAGGTAATTAAAGCTGAAGAGGCTGGGGCATTGGCTGTTGTGGTAGTCAATACGTCAAATGATATAATAACAATGGGTAGTGATGGTACCTCTCCTTTGCCTAAGATTCCTGTGGTGATGTTACCCTCTTCAAGTGGCATTGCTATTAAAAATGCGCTGAAATTGGGACAAACAGTCAGGGCTACATTACAAGCAAATGCTAATGATATTGTCATAAGAGATGCTAATTTTGATAATGGCATCGTGGCTCATGAATATGGACATGGTATTTCTAACAGACTGACTGGTGGTCCATCTTTTACAAGTTGCCTTAATAATGACGAACAAATGGGGGAAGGATGGAGCGACTTTTTTACCATGGTCACGGCAACTAAACCAGGGGATAACGGGAAAAAAGGCATTCCCATCGGTGATTATTCCGATAATAATGAAAAGGGTATTAGAAGACAAACTTATTCTACTGATTTTTCAATAAATAATCAAACCTATGATGACGTAATTGGTACAACGGCACCTCATCCGTTAGGAGAAGTGTGGGCCGCTACGCTTTGGGATTTATATTGGAAAATGGCAGATAAATATGGCTTTGACTCCGATATTGTAAATGGAAAAGGGGGTAATAATAAGGCGATTCAGCTGGTTATGGATGGTATGAAGTTGCAAAATTGTAATCCTGGCTTTTTAGATGGTCGGGATGCTATTTTTGCCGCTGATATAATTAATAATAAAGGTGAAAATGAATGTTTGTTATGGGAGGTTTTTGCCAGAAGGGGACTCGGCCATAATGCTAAACAAGGCTCCGCAACCAATAGGAATGACAATACTCAAAGTTTTGACCTGCCACCAAGCTGTCTTAAAACAATGAAAATTGAGAAGGAAATTTTTCCTAAATTAATTCAGCCTGGAGATACAATTACGGTTAAAATAACCCTGGTTAACCATCAGCTCAAAGCAGTAAATAATCTTAAATTAAAAGATTTCATCCCTCAGGGTTGTTCCTATATTGCGGGTAGTATGCAAGGTGGAAGAAGTGTTATTTTGCAAGGTGATGTTCTTGCTTTTGCCACGGCTGACTTAAGTACAAACGAATCGTTGGTCGTTTTTTATAAAATGACAACGAATAACGCAAGGTTTTCAAAAGGATTATTTTTAGACGAACTAGAGCGTGGTGAAGCAAATTGGTTGACGGAAGCTACCACAGGCAGTAAAGATGTGTGGACATTAAAGACAGGTAATGCGGTAAGCGGTCAATTTAGCTGGGCTATTTCAAATGGTAAGGATGCCACAGATGCCAAACTTAGATTGAAAAACCAACCCATTATTCAAGGTACTTTAAATCCAACGCTAACATTCTATCACCAATATGAAATAGATCCAGGAAAGGATGGAGGATTTTTGGAGTATTCATTAAATGAAGGTACAACCTGGTCGCCTATGCCCGATTCTTTGTTTGTTAGAAAAGGTTATGACGGGCGTTTAAATCCCAGAACCGTCGGTTTTACTACCAGGGCATTCTGGGGCAAATCTGATCAATTTCAATCAACCGTGGTTAAGCTCTCTCCATTTAAAAATGAAAAATTAAATTTGCGCTGGCGTTTTGTTCAATCACTTGAAGGTACTGAGGAACCACGAATTTATGATGGCTGGAAACTCGATGATATTCAGTTTATGGATGCAAATTGGATAGATGGAACAGTTTGTGCGACGGCTTCTGATGGTGTAACTGCCTGTGCAACAGCTATTTTAGGGGGTGCACTGGTTCAAACCGGTATGCAAACTTCTTTAGCTGCCGTGGAAGAGTCCTCCTTTGATGTAAGCGCTCATCCTAATCCCGGGATAGATGAAATATTTTTGAACGTTAAAGGTGAAAAACCAGGCTTGGTATATTGTACTATCTCACAGATCTCAGGACAAATAATGCAGGAAACAAAATGGGATTATCCGGGTATCAGTCAACAAATTACTTTATCAACGGGAAATTTCTTGCCGGGAATATATCTAATTGAACTAAGAACTGAAAATGTTAAAAAGGTAATTCGTTGGGTGAAATTATAAAATGATTTTTTTAGCCACTTATTTCAATGTAGGCGCGATCTACAGGGCCATTTAAAGGTGGAGAAATTTTTGAAATGCGAACTTTTACCTCGATATCTTTATCTTGATATTGTGAGTGGATGCGCCGGTGAATATTAATAGCCGTTGTCTCTAAAAGTTTTACCGACTTTTTCATTTCCAGTCGGCAAATATGATAAATCGTTTCATAATTTAGGGTGTTACCCAAATCGTCATCGCCTTCTAAATAAATTTCTTTAGTGTCCACATATACATCGATGTGAATTTCATTTCCTACCAATTGTTCCTCCTCATAGTAACCTATTTTGGCCCAAAAATGCATACCTTCCAGTGCAATAATCATACTTTTTATTGTAAATATAATTTTTTTACGTTAATTGTATTTTTTTATGACAAAAAAGTAAAATGGAGAAAGTATTAATAAAGAGAGTAACAGATGATTGGGAAATTGAGGGAATAAAAGCATTGGAAGAGGCGAATAACCTGGTGAATATTTCCAGGGAAGAAAGTGATAAAGAAGGCTTTGTGACTGCTTCCTATACCCTTGAGTTGTTAAGAAAGATGAACGAGATACAGCCTTCTATTATAGCACTTTATGAAAATAAAGTGGTAGGTTACGCCATGGTTACCGATAAAAAGCTTTATGGACAGCATACCTTATTAGATAGTTTATTTGATGCTCTGGCTGATATGAATTATCACGGGGAAAAGTTAGGGGAAGCAAAATTGGTTCTCGTGGGACAACTTTGCGTTGCCAAACCATTCAGAGGGCAGGGTCTGGTGCCAAAAATGTATGATTTATTTAAAGAGTGTTTAATTACTCAATATGATTATTGTGTTACGGATATATCAGAAGCGAATCCGAGATCCATTCGCGCACATGAAAAATGTGGCTTTAAAATAATAGATACACTCGAATACGAGGGCGTTAAATGGCATATAGTCATGTGGGATTGGATAAATAATAGTAAATAAGGTGACTTTGAACGATTATAATCGTTTAATGTTTATAATTTATAATAAACTAAGTTTTAACTTTGACGTCTAATAAATTACCAATGAATTCTTCAACTGCAGAAATAGAAAAAGATCTTTTTATATCAAATAAGGTAGATCTTTTTGCTGGACATGATTATTATAAAATAGACGATTTATTAGATGAAGAACATAAGATGGCTAGAGATGCTGTCAGAGATTGGGTAAAAAAAGAGGTAAGTCCAATCATTGAAGGTTACGCTCAAGCTGCTAAATGTCCGGTACACCTATTTAAAGGGTTAGCGAATGTAGGTGCTTTTGGTCCGACTATTCCCATTGAATATGGTGGTGGCGGTATGGATGAAATATCCTACGGACTAATAATGCAGGAGCTCGAGCGAGGAGATTCTGGTATTCGCTCCATGGCTTCCGTTCAGGGATCTTTAGTTATGTACCCAATATATAAATTTGGGTCGGAGGAGCAAAGAAGAAAGTATTTGCCAGGATTAGGTTCCGGAGATTTAATAGGTTGTTTTGGGTTAACTGAACCTGATCATGGGTCAAATCCTTCAGGTATGTTGACCAAAATGGTTGAAGATGGGGATGACATTATATTGAATGGGTCTAAAATGTGGATTACCAATTCACCTCTTGCAGACATCGCTATAGTTTGGGCAAAAGATGAAAAGGGAATTATAAAAGGTGTTATCGTCGAAAAGGGAATGCCTGGGTTTTCAGCCCCGGAGATAAAGGGAAAATGGTCGCTGAGAGCCTCCATTACCGGTGAATTAGTGTTTGAAAATGTAAGGGTCCCTAAAGCAAATATTTTGCCCAATGTTCAGGGGTTGAAAGGTCCGCTTTCGTGCTTGTCAAAAGCCAGGTATGGCATCGCATGGGGTGCCATTGGTGCCGCTTTAGATTGTTACGATTCAGCCCTGAGGTATAGTATAGAAAGAGAACAATTTGGACGACCAATAGGTGGTTTTCAGCTTACTCAGAAGAAATTGGCAGAAATGATTACCGAAATCACAAAAGCGCAATTATTAGCCTGGAGGTTGGGAAGCCTCGCAAATAAAGGGGAAGCTTCATCTGCTCAGATTTCAATGGCTAAGAGAAATAATGTTAATATGGCAATTGAGATTGCCAGAGAAGCAAGGCAGATACACGGTGGAATGGGTATTACTTCGGAATATTCTATCATGCGTCATATTATGAATCTGGAATCTGTTATTACTTATGAGGGAACGCACGATATTCATTTATTAATAACGGGCATGGACATCACAGGAATCAATGCTTTCCAATAATTGTATCAATATCTTCGTTCAATTCTTTTTATGATTATCATTCTAATTTGAAATTTCAGGAAATGAATAAATTTTTGATGTTAAATTACCTCTGCTTATTATTTGCGCCCTTTGGTTTGATGGGTCAGGAATCAGCCGAGGTTATTCAACTTATTAATCCTTCCTTTGAAGATATGCCCAGACACTCTAAAGCACCTCGTGCCTGGTCAGATTGTGGGTTTAAAGGTGAATCAGCTCCTGATATTCAACCCAGTGGTATTTTTAGCGTGACAAAGCCCGCCTCAAATGGTAATACTTATCTTGGCTTAGTGGTTAGAGATAATGATACCTGGGAATCAGTGGGTCAGGAATTATCTCGACCGCTGGAAAAAGGAAAATGCTACTCCTTTTCCGTCGCATTGTGTCGTTCAGAATTGTATGTATCCATAAGTCGACTTTCCGACCAAACAGCAAATTATACTACGCCCGCTAAACTTCGCATTTATGGTGGAAATTCTTATTGTGAAAGAAAGGAATTATTAGCAGAATCTCCCTTAATTGCCAACACCCGATGGCAAGATTATAATTTTAAATTGGAACCATCTAAAAATTATACCTTCCTCATTCTTGAAGCTTATTTTAAAACACCTACCCTTGTTCCCTATAATGGAAATTTATTGGTAGATAATTTTTCTGATATTAAAATTAGTGTTTGTAATGAGAGTGCCGTTCAAGATAATGTAGCTCAATCTGAAAAAAAACCTGAAATGGTGGTAGTTAAAGCTGAAACAATAAAAGTAGTAGATAACAAAGACTCCAATACGGTTAAACCGAAGGATGCAGCGCCCGGTCAAACTGAAGCGTCAGAACCAAAGGATATTATTGAAAATGCGTCGATTAATAATCTTAAAAGAACAGATTTAAAGAAGGGGCAGACTTTAAGGATTGATAAGATATTTTTTGAAATGGATAAATCCATTTTTACCAGAGAATCCTATCAGTTTTTAAATGATCTGGTAGATTTTTTGAGGGAGAATCCAGATATTTCAATGGAAGTTGGGGGTCATTCGAATGGCCTTTGTACTGAGGAATATTGTTTAAAAATATCAACGGACAGAGCAAAGGCGGTGGTTGATTATTTGGTTGGTAAAAATATAAGCCGCTTAAGGCTTGCCTATAAGGGTTATGGTAAGAAATTCCCTTTATCATCTAATGAAACGGTAGATGGTAGAAGAAAAAATCAGCGGGTCGAACTAAAAATTATCTCATTCAATAATAATTAAGGGCTAAAGTTTCGGAGATGATGAAAGTTTGATAATCAAATGATTTCTTTGCCTACCTAATTTCTTGCCATTTTGCTAAGAAATATGTCTAATCACCACTACGTTCAGCAAATTTTTTATCTACTTATCTTTTTTTTCCTTTGAAGTAAAAGGTCTCACTAACTGATTTTTTCCGTAGTGGTTTTTACTGCTTTGTGAATTTGTTTTTAAATCACTTTATTTTTTTTTCAACAAAGAGGCTGTCTAAAAAGCCTATATGCTTTAAAAATATAAGTATTAGGATGGCGGGGCTATGCAGCTATGAGTTTATACGAAACAATACATCTACGAATAAACATTATGTTTAAAACGAAGACGTTCTTTGTGAGCCTCAAAATTCTATAAATCCTGATTCAAAACTGGGTGTTAGGGGTAAATTTCACCTATAAAACCAATCTTAAAAAATATAATGTCCATCAGGCATAATCTTAGAAAATCACAAAGATTTATGGAGTAGAAACCCCACGAAGGTCATTGTTATGCTAAATTTCGTGCTAAAAGGGAAGGATCTTAGTCAAAACGTATAGAAAATATGTTATGAAGTCGAAAAATAGGGTAAAAATGGGTCAAAACTTCAGTAAAAAAGTATTCTAATCATTAATGATGAGGCCCAGATGTTGAAAATCTGTCCAAAAATCGGGGTATGATTTTATAACTACCATGGGTTCATCAATTTCAACGGGCGATAAAAGGGCTAACGGAGCAAAAGCCATAGCCATTCTGTGGTCTTCATAGGTTTTGAAAACAGGCACAACTGAGGTTGCAAATTTGCCGAAAACCTCATAAACCTCTTTGCCGGTATTATCATCAGTTGAAAAAAGGGAAATATGGCAACCTCCTTTACTAATTTCATTTTCCAGCGCTTGAATTCGATCTGTTTCTTTAATTCTTAGCGTTTCAAGCCCGCTAAAATATCCTTTTATACCCAATGCGGCGCAGACAACAGCGAGGGTTTGTGCTAAGTCCGGACATAGAATAAAATCATAATGGAAGGCATCGGGGATAACGGTTTGATGTTTTATAAGCCTTATTCCACGCTCAGTAAAATGGGTTTTAACGCCGAAGGATTCAAAAATATTTACGAGAGCGGAATCACCCTGTAGACTATTTTCAAATAAGCCATTCAAGCAAATATCAGCTTCATCACTCAGTGCGGCGAGCGAATAATAATAAGACGCGGCAGACCAATCAGCTTCCACAATAAAAGGTTTAGCCTGATAAGCTTGTTCAGTAATAACAATAACTTGATTTTCCCACTTATGAGAAACGCCAAAATACTGCATAAGACCCAAGGTCATTTCTATATAGGGTTTTGAAACAATTTTGCCAGTGAGCTCCAGTGAAAGTCCACCTGAAAGAATAGGAGCAATGAGTAATAGCGCGGAAATATATTGGCTGCTGGTGTTGGCGGGAATGGCTAATTGTTTGCCTCCAGAAATAGTCCCTGAAATAATGTTTAGGGGTGGAAACCCTTCGTTTTCTAAATAATGGATAGTTGCCCCCAATTTTCTACAAGCATCTACAAGCACCTTAATGGGTCTTTGTTTCATTCTTTCGGAGCCTGTTAAAATGCTATTTCCGCCAAATAAAGTAAGATAAGCCGTCATGAATCTAAAGGTTGTACCCGCTGGACCGGCATCTAAAACCTCCTCGTTACTTTTCAACAAATGAGCCAGTAACTCTGTATCATTTGCATTGGCTAATGCTTCGATTTTAAAATCAGTATTGCATAAAGCCTGTATGATAAGCACTCTATTACTAATACTTTTTGAACCTGCCAGCGTTACTTCACCTTTGAGGATATTTGAAGAAAAGTGTAACTTATAATTCATATTGAGGAGCTGTCGGACCAAATAAAATGAATATCCTGAGTAATATCGGGGTGTAAACTTTTAGCTACCGGGCAAGTTAAAGCGGTATGTTCCAATATTTTTTTGGTTTTTTCTTCAAACATAACTGGAGGAAAGGTGACAACAACTTTTATTCCAGCAATTCTTCGGGGTTCCGACGCCATGATTTTAAGAATATCTACCTTGGTATTGGCTATATCAACCCCCATATCTTCTGCTTTTATACCCATAACAGTGAGCATACATGCACCGAGGGACGTTGCGGTTAAATCTGTTGGCGAAAAAGCCTGTCCTTTTCCTCTGTTATCCAATGGAGCATCGGTAATAAAGGATTGCCCTGAGGCAAGGTGAGTGAGTGTATTTCTCAGTTCACCATGATAGACTATGTTAGAGGTCATTGAGCAGATTTTTCTTCGTCATTTATAATGGTGGCTTCAATTTTATGGGGTTGAGGCGCAAGTTTCCTCTCGTCAGCAGCTAATCTTCTTAGCCTGTTTTCTTCATCT
>CAMDWC010000070.1 GCA_945878825.1 Haliscomenobacter hydrossis DSM 1100 | reverse complement strand
TATGAAGCTGAAAATAATCTTCCTAAAGATTTAAACATTGATAGGCTGGTGCGTGATTACAGATCTTCCTTAGTTCGCAATAATTATGAACAGGTTCTATTAGAGCAGTTGATGGAAACTGAAATATCTACACCAGAACTTGCTAACTTTTATGATAAAAATAAGATTCAATATCAATTAGATAACCCTATTGTAAAAGCAAACGTTGTTGTTGTCCCAAAGATTATTTCCGTAAGAGATAGTTTAAAATACCTATGGAAAAATGGAACCGACGTTAATCTGGCACGGTTAAAAAATATTTGCGAAGAATATGAACTGGCTCATATTCTTGATGGTAGTAAATGGAACGAATGGGAAAATCTGGCCATTTTTCTGCCAAGAAACTTAGATTTTGAAGCTTTTTCCAGAAAAGGAATGGACTTCATTATTCAGGATGGTGAATTCGAAGTTTGGGTGAAAATACTGAATAGTAAAAAGCCGCAAGAAATTCCTCCCATAGAATATGTAGAGGAACAGCTCAAAAGAATGCTTCTTTTAAGCAGGAAAACAAAATTGCTCGAAGAAAAAAAAGAAGATATGTTTGATATTGCTAAACGGAAAGGTCAGATTGAAATTTTTTATCTAAAGTAAATTTTTAGTGTCTTCTTAGGTAATTAACCAACTATTCCTTTCATCTTTGTATCTTTTTAGATAATAACCTTACTTATGTTAAAATATATTCTATCTCTATTTCTTGCCGTACAGTGCTTTATCAGTTTTGGCCAGGTACAAGTAATGGATAAAATTATTGCTACCGTGGGCGGTGAACTTATATTGCTTTCTGAACTGGAGGAACAATTTGCCCTTGCTTTGTCACAGAAAAGCGATATACCAAAAAACGCCCGTTGTGAAATATTAGAGCAATTATTAACCAGTAAATTGTTGATAAATCAGTCCAAACTGGATAGTGTTGAAGTAGGTGATGATGAAGTAGAAAATCAACTGGCCGCAAGAATTGACAGAATTTTATCCTTTATGAATAATGACATCAAGCAATTTGAAGAATACTACGGCCAGTCTGTAAATGATGTAAAGGAACAATTTCGGACTGATTTAAAAAATCAGCTGCTATCCGAAAGAATGAGAGGTGAAATCATGAAAGATATTACCATCACTCCTTCTGAAGTAAAATCGTTTTTCTCCAAAATACCAAAGGATTCACTACCCTACTTTAACTCGGAAGTCGAGATTGGTGAAATTGTTATCGTCCCTAAAGTAAACGATATCCAACGGCAGATAACTATGAATAAGCTGGAGGGGATCCGCAAAAGAATTATTGAAAATAATGAAGATTTCGCTGTGCTGGCTGGAAAGTTTTCCGCAGACGGATCGGCCCAGACTGGAGGTGATTTAGGTTGGGCTACCAGAGGAAAATATGTGCCTGAGTTTGAAGCGGCCGCTTACAAACTTGAAATAAATGAAATTTCTGATATCGTTGAATCTCAATTTGGTTTCCACTTAATTCAATTAATGGGACGCAGAGGTAATAGCATCAAAGTGCGTCATATTCTTTTAAGACCTGAAATTACGGAGGAAGATTTCGATGTAGTCAGACGAAAACTAGATTCTGTTCGTATCCTTATCCTTAAAGATTCTATTTCATTTTCCTTTGCTGTTAAAAGATTCTCCTTCGACAAAGCACAGTCTTACAATAATGATGGCAGAATGGTTAATCCTGTTACCGGAAACACTTTCTTCGAAGTAGGTGATTTAGACCCTGATATTTATTTTGCCATTGATACTTTAAAAATCAAAGGTATGACAGCACCTATTGAATTTAGGGATCCTTCAGGAGAGGTTCAATTCCACGTTATTCAAATGCAATCTAAAACACCTCCTCATAAAGCAAATTTGCTTCAGGATTACTCTAAAATTCAAAAAGCATCTATAGAATCAAAGAAAAATGAATATATAAATCTATGGATAGACGACAAAATAGGTTCAACCTTCATTAGATTAGAACAAAAATATTCGACTTGTCCAAACCTGGATATATGGATTAACCAAAGCAGAGGTGCCAATTAACTAGTAATTGGTAAGTTACATATATTAAAAAATAAAGCCAAGGCATTTTACACCCTGGCTTTATTTTTCGGCTCAACAGCCATTTTCAATAAAAGTACACTTAATAGAAGAAAGGCAACTAAACCAACGAAATCACTTGTTGCCCCCATCGCATTTCCCCAACCTGTATTAATTTTAGACATGAGCGAAACGGGATTACCCTGCGCATCGTTACCTATATTAGTACCCATAAAAATAGCGACTAAAATACCCGTAAGTGCCCCACCGGCAATCAAACCAGAACTGAATAATGCCCCTGGACCAATTTCAGAATCATCCTTTTTCTTATTAAATTTATCAGCTATTAGTTTAATCAATCCTCCCATAAAAATGGGAGAAGTAGTTGAAAGAGGAAGATAAGCACCTACGGCAAATGCAAGAGAGCTAATACCACACAATTCAACCATTGCGGCAATACCCATGCCTGCTATAACCAAACCCCATGGTAATTGCTGATCCAATAATCCCTTAATTACCGTAGCCATTAAGGTAGCCTGTGGTGCAGGAAGAGGATTTGGATGCGCTGCAGTAGCTTCACCAATACCCAACGTTCGCTCCAATAACAACAGCGTAAAGCCTATAGCAACCACCGACGCTAAAACCCCTATGAGTAATCCGATTTGTTGTCTCCAAGGTGTCGCACCCAGCAAATAACCTGTTTTCAAGTCCTGGGAAGTAGCCCCAGCATTGGCTGCTGCAATACAAACCATTGAACCGACGACTAAAGCCACCGATTGGTAGGCAGAATCGGTCCAGCCAATACCCAAAAAAATTAATGCCGTGGCCATTAAGGTGGCTATAGTCATACCAGACACTGGATTGGAAGAACTTCCAATGAGTCCAACAATCCTTGAACTTACGGTGACAAAGAAAAATCCAAAAACGAGGATTAACAGCGCGGAGAAGATATTAGTAGGCAGATTAGGTAAAACCATCATCAAAACCAATAAAACCAGACTTCCAATCAACACAAAATATAAAGGTAAATCCTTTTCTGTTCTGGGGATTGACGCAGTACGCTCCGTTGATTTTCCTTGTAGTTTAAAATCCTTTAAAGAATCTTTGAAAGCATTTACAATGGTAGGAAGAGACTTAATCAGCGTAATAATACCACCAAAGGTAACTGCACCGGCACCGATATATCGAATATATCTGCTCCAGATTTCATCAGGAGACATATCACTAATCAATTTTACCGTTTCCGGCGCAAAAGGAACAGTTAAACCCTCCCCGATGAGTGTAATGAGCGGAATAAGTACCAACCAGGAAAGAACGCCTCCAGCCACCATGACCCCGGCAATTCTTGGACCAATAATATACCCAACGCCTAAAAGTTCAGGCGTAATTTCACCATTAATAGTACCATTAGGCAATGCAGACGTCTTCTTGAAAATTAAGGCTGGCACTTCTTTCCAAAGTCCAAAAATGGACATTGCTGCTTTATACATAAACGCAATGCCAAGACCCAGAAACACTTTACCAGCTAAATCGCCTCCCTTTTCCCCGGCAATTAACACATCGGCACAAGCCGTCCCTTCAGGATAGGGAAGATTTCCGTGTTCCTTCACTATGAGGGCACGACGGAGTGGAATCATAAAAAGAACGCCTAAAAAGCCCCCAATAAGGGCCAGAACGAATATTTGAAAATACTCAAAATATTGCCTTCCCCCTTCTAAAAAAAGTAAGGCTGGTACAGTAAAAACAACGCCTGCTGCCACGGATTCGCCAGCAGAACCTATCGTTTGCACCATGTTACTTTCTAGAATAGTGGCTTTCCCCCATTTTTTGAAAAAGGAAATAGCCAAAACCGCAATAGGAATGGATGCGCTGACCGTCAACCCCACTTTTAATCCTAAATACACCGTGGCAACACCAAAGATAATACCAAGGAAAATACCTGGAATGATAGCCTTTATGGTTAACTCCGGTAGCTGCTGCTCCGCAGAAATAAACGGCTTGAAGGTAGATTTATCCATACCCATTTTGTATTTTAAAGTTTAATGCACGCCGTGCATCCATTTTTTTAATGTGGGTGATATAAAAAACAAAATAGCGGCTACCCCTAGCACAATATATACGCCCCAATTCATATAAACATTAATGAAAGCCTGTAATTCCATCGCTTTAGTGGCGCCCTCCGGCGGCGAAGCTATCAATTTACCTAAATAGCCACCAATCTTGTGCCCAAAGGCAATGGAAACAAACCAGGACCCCATTACAAATCCAACGGTTTTAACCGGTGAAAGCTTAGTAACGACAGAAAGCCCCACGGGTGATAGGCTTAATTCGCCCGTTGTATGGAATAAATACATGCCTAAAACGAAGACAATGGGAATCAATCCTCCCTCATTTACCTCCGGAAGAATAGATTTAGCACCTACCACGATAATTAAATACCCCAATGCTATCTGAAGCATGGCATAAAAGAATTTCATAGGTGTTCGAGGTTCTAATTTTTTCCTACCCAGCACAGTCCAAATCCAGGTAAACACAGGGGCAAGTAAAATGATAAATAAGGCATTAACCGACTGAAACTGAGAGGTTTCAATGCCATGTTTATTAACGTATCTATCAGTTAGAATATTAATAGAACCTCCGGCTTGCTCGAATAAAGCCCAGAAAATCATGTGGACAAAAAATAAGGCCATAAAAACGAGTAATCGCTGACCTTCTTCCTTTTCATCAGATTTAAATGCATTAAAAAGAATATATCCCAAAATACCAAAACCAACAAGGAGTAAAATATAGTCCGTTATTTCTTCTGCCTGAATAAGGAATGAAAAAACAGGCACCAATAAAAAGGCGCCAATAAGAACGGCCCATTCTCTGTTTATACCTGCAATAAAAGAGGATTTCAAAAAAGGAATATCAGGCGGTAATCCCTTTCCTTCAAAAACGGCTCTGTTTTTATAGAAAACAAGAACTCCGGTGAGCATTCCTAAGCCAGCGAGCAAGAATCCAAGAGAATAATGAACCTCTCTGGCAAGATAACCGCAGGTTAATGGCGCCAGAAAAGCACCGATATTTATACCCATATAAAAAATAGTGAACGCACTATCCTTTCTACTGTCATTACGGTCGTAAAAAGTACCCAGGAAACTTGAAATATTTGGCTTGAAAAATCCATTTCCAATGGCTAAAAAGCTTAAGCCGACGAAGAATAATAATTCTGTATCGCCATTGAAAGCATTATAGGCAAGCACAATTTGGCCAAACGACATAAATAAACCGCCCGTAATAATAGCCTTTCTAAATCCAATGAGCTTATCGGCCAACATACCTCCTAATAAGGGTGATGCGTATAATAAGGCATTAAAAGCACCATAAATACCGTAGGAGGCTCCGTCGGAATCGGCTTGGCTTAATTTATCAAATAACCTTGAGGTCATATATAAAATGAGGAATGCACGCATTCCATAAAAGGAAAATCTTTCCCACAATTCTGCAAAAAACAAAGTAAATAATGCTTTTGGGTGCATTTTTCTTTGTGATAGCACCACTATCGGTACCCAAATGAGTACGAATACCCATCCTGCAATTAATAAAGCTAAACCTGCATTCATTTTATATATTGATATTAAAGGTTGATGAAATTAAATGTTGAGAGAAATAAAGTTAACAAAATAGTTGAATAAAATATAGTCCTGGAAAATAAACCCTTATTGAATCCCCTCTGAAGATGATTTTAAAGGTAATACTTCCATTTCCACCTTCCAACCTGCTCCTTCTGCCATAAACTTTATAAGATCTAATAGCTCTAAGCCTTGCTTTTTAGCCCTAATCATTAATTCTCCGGTAGCTGCCTTTTTGGCAATCATTTCCTTCGCATTTTTCTGAATCTTATTATAATCCTTCTCAAAAAACGAATTAAAAGAACCCTGACTTATGTCATAATAATCAATCTGATGGTCGATAGAAATAATTTCGGGTTCAGTGGGTACATTTCGAATGTATAAAGTCCAGGTTTCTTTATCCAGGTCAAATTTCAGATTATTTAAATCGAACCCGACCGACACCTTGGCTTTCACCCGCATAATGGCCTTTTTCCGAAAGATCCACCAATCGTAGCCCCAAAAATCCTCGTATCGGTAAAGCTCCGAATAATGCCCCTCTATGGTAACCATTTTAGCTACAGATTGTATTTTCTCCAACAGAATGGTCGATTCCTCTATTCTGTTTTTATTATTTTCCCTCTCGCTCAGATATAGTGCAAAAAAATACCCCGCACCAAATAAAGCCAGGACAAAAATAATACCCATAAAAAGTTTGATGCCCTTTGTCATTGTTTTTTTCGAAAATATACGAAAAAAGCTAAATATTTTATTACCTTTCCAACGTTCCATCAAATAGTAATTAAGTTAAATTAGCATCCACAATTTATTCCACGTAATAAATTATTTTTCTATTATGAATCTTGAACAACTCATCGGGTCATATACCACAGGAAAGAGCTGGGACGAAATGCTCGAAGGGAAAGACATCCGAGCTCCTTATCAGGCACTTATGACATCGATGGGACAAATGCCGCTCGATGAATTACTAAGGAAAGAGCAGTACGCCAGCGAGTTATTTATGAATCAAGGCATAACTTTTACAGTTTATAGTGATAATGCCGGCATTGAAAGAATTTTTCCCTTTGATATTATCCCACGCATTATTACCACTTTGGAGTGGGAACAAGTGACACGGGGCATTAAACAGAGGTTAAAAGCCCTCAATCTTTTTTTAAATGATATTTACCATGAACAAAATATTTTAAAAGATAAAATTATACCGGCGTCACTCATAGCCTCCTGCCCGCATTTTACAAGAGAAGTATTTGGCATTAATGTGCCTCATGATATTTACGTTCATGTTTCAGGCATTGATTTAATAAGAGGAGAGGATAAAGCATTTTATGTCCTCGAGGATAATTTAAGAACACCTTCCGGGGTCTCTTATATGTTGGAAAACCGGGAGGTGATAAAACGAATATTTCCGTCTTTACTCACTGAAAATAAGGTAAGTATGGTTGGAAATTATCCATTACTACTCCACGCAAATCTCATAGCCCTTTCTCCCCGACAAACCAATAATCCTATCGCTGTTATTCTTACTCCCGGCGTATTTAATTCTGCCTATTATGAGCATACTTTTCTGGCGCGCCAAATGGGTATTCCACTGGTAGAAGGCAGTGATTTACTTGTTGATAATCATAAGGTTTTTATGAAAACAACCCATGGTTTAATGCAGGTTGATGTAATATACAGAAGAGTAGATGATGATTTTTTGGATCCTATCACCTTTAATTCGGGAAGTATGTTGGGTGTTCCGGGCCTGGTAGGTGCCTACAGAAAAGGTAATGTGGCTATTGCCAACGCCTTAGGAAATGGCGTCGCCGATGACAAAGCCGTTTATGCCTATGTTCCTCAAATGATAAAGTATTATCTTAACGAAGATCCAATTTTACCTAATATACCTACCTATCACTTAGAAAATAAAGAAATACGGGAATACGTATTTAAAAATATTCATCAGATGGTCTTAAAACGAACCAACCAATCTGGTGGTTATGGTATGTTAATGGGCAATAAGACAACCGATGAAGAGGTGAATACTTTTAAGAAAGCAGTAGAAGAAAATCCCAGGGAATTTATAGCTCAACCCATTATTCAACTTTCAACCGTACCATGTCTCATCGATGGGAAATTGGTGGCAAGACATGTAGATCTGAGACCTTATGCTCTTTGTGGACCCTCTGGCATTGAAATCGTACCCGGTGGCCTTACAAGAGTGGCTCTTAGAGACGGTTCTATGGTGGTGAATTCATCACAGGGCGGAGGTAGTAAAGATACCTGGGTCATTAATTAATAAAAAAGTAACCCCATGAAAATGCTTAGTAGAATAGCTGATTCGATGTATTGGTTGGGGCGATATATGGAACGTTCCGAGGGAATGTTGCGTATGATGCATACCCAATATGTTCTGTCTCTTGACAAAAGTCCGTCCGAATTAAATAGTATGCAGTCATTATTGCATGTATTTTCAAAAATCCATAACGAAAAAGAGGCGTTAAAACCTGATACCGCTCACCAGATTATTCAATTCCTTCTGATTGAACCGAAAAATGAAAATTCTCTGCGCATCTTATTGAACAGAGCCCGTGAAAATGCCCGCGGAATGCAAGATCATATTACCAAAGAGGTCTGGGAACAAGTCAATCAAATGTACCATATTATTAATAATCCTAAAACAGTTTCAAAATTACAAAACAATGAAGGACTGCCAGTTATCGAATCCTTATTGAAAAATTGCTTACTATATACCGGGATTACCGACGCTACCATGCCCCGAGGTATGGGTTGGAACTTTATGGGATTAGGAAAATTCACAGAAAGAACTTTGTTAACCCTCGAATTGGGTGATTTCTTTTTTGATTCTATTCAATATGATCTTAATCAAAATAAAGATATCCTTTACTGGCGAAATCTGTTGTACTCCCTTTCTGGTTACGAATTTCACCTAAAAAATTACAGGAATTTTGATTACAATTTCAATGTGCTTCACCAGGTTATGCTTCATCCTCAATTTCCTCACTCCGTCTTCTATTGTTTGGAAAGAATGCGTAATTATTTGAACCAGGTGATTGGAGAAAATAATTCCCC
Source organism: Haliscomenobacter hydrossis DSM 1100 (assembly GCA_945878825.1). Classification (GTDB taxonomy): domain Bacteria; phylum Bacteroidota; class Bacteroidia; order Chitinophagales; family Saprospiraceae; genus BJGN01. Next base: position 4,013 of record CAMDWC010000070.1, on the reverse strand, counting down.
CATGAATACACCTCTCTTGAATCAATTTGGAAGACTCATAAGTCAGGTTGAATTTGCTGATGTCGAATATATTCGCAGAGATAACTTAAAAAAGTTTCTCCATGACACCAAATCAAGTATTTATCCGTTCACTCACACGCTTGGTCAAACTTTTTTCGATTACTATTAAAATTATCCACGAATGCCTGTATTTAACATCCAACATATTACTCGTTATGAATATGAAAAACCAGTAAAAGAAAGTGTAAATGAAATTAGACTTTTCGGCTTGAATTGTCCGGAACAAGAGATTTTACAGCAGGAAATTCTTATAACTCATCAACCTGACGTTCAAATTTATAAAGATTATTACGGCAATAAAGTTGGCTTATTTTCTATTCCCGGCGCCCACAAATCATTACAAATTGAAAGTAAAATGTTGGTTAGAACTATTATCAATCAAACTAACCCATTAGACTCCGAGGCAGATTTTGAGGCGTTAAATATCGATGTCACTGATAATATTCTTTTGCTCGAATGCCGACGGTACGACCCTATTCATAAACAATCTATTATCGAAGATATTGCCAACGAAGTATCTCAAAATGAAAAGAGCCTGGTCAAAATAGTAGAAAATGCCAGCAATTATGTTTTTTCCAACTTTGTATATACCAAAGGAATCACCAATATTTTCACAACAGTCGATGAAATTCTAGCTCATAAAAGAGGCGTTTGCCAGGATTTTGCCCATTTACTCCTGCAAATTTTAAGAACCCTACACATTCCCTCAAGATATGTTAGTGGTTATATTTGTGCCAATGCAGATGGAATGAGAGGCCAAGGCGCCACCCATGCATGGGTAGAAGCCTGGATTCCTGCGCTTGGGTGGGTAGGTATAGATCCAACCAATAAAGTTTGGGTAAACCATTATCATGTAAAATTATCAGTAGGAAGGAATTTTACAGACTGTACCCCTGCCAAAGGCATTTATAAAGGTATTGCCAGGCAAAATTTGACAGTATCTGTGTCCGTCGCCTACGAAGATGGCTTAACTTATGAAGATACCAATATGGTTCAACTTGAAACCGAACCATTTACGAAAGATATGGTGGCCATAGATTATATGGCAAACCAGCAACAATAAACCAAAAAGATTTTTTTTAACATTTAGACCACTTATTTCCTATTGTTCCGTAACTTTCTATTTATTAACTTAGAGAAATAAATACGATAAATGTTAACTAATAAACAGGTTATAGATTACCATCGGGATGGTTTTCTGGTGGTTCGAGGTTTCTTTTCATCCGCTGAAATTGATTTGCTATATCAGACGGCTACCGACGAATCGGTAGTAGATCATGCCTTCGACCTGAATGACCAGGAAGGAAAAAAAACAAAACTAACGCTTTGGTTTACGGCAGGGGACGACCCATTTGGATTAATGTCTCGTTGTAAACGAATGATAGACAGCGTTCAAGCGTTGCTTGGCGAGGGGGAAGTTTGCCATTTCCACTCTAAGGTCATGCAAAAAGAACCCAGAGTTGGCGGCGCCTGGGAATGGCACCAGGATTATGGCTATTGGTACAAAAATGGCTTTTTATTTCCCGAAGCAATGATTTCTGTCATGGTGGCTTTAACGGACGCTAATAAAGCAAATGGTTGTTTACAGGTATTGCGTGGGACGCATAAAATGCAAAGGTTCGAGCATCATTTTGCCGGAGAACAACAAGGCGCTGACGAGACCTTTGTTTCCGAAGCAGCTAAAATTTCTGACCTCATTTATTGTGAATTAACAGCGGGAGACGTACTCTTTTTCCACCCCAATGTATTGCATAGATCTGAAGCTAACTTATCAGATTATGCCCGGTGGTCTGTTATTTCTGCCTATAATTTGTCTTTCAATAAACCTTTCAGAGAAAAACATACTTCCTGCATAACCCCTGTCTCCGTCGTTCCAGATGAGTCCTTGTTAAATGAAAAAAATAGCAAGGTAGAAAACGCTGATTTTTTACGAAAAGAACAAGAAATAACCCTAAAAATTGAAAAGTAATGGCTAAAGTATGCATTCTTGGTGGTGGTTTTATCGGTCGCTTTTATGCCGAATCACTTTGTGGAAGAAGAGGGAAAGATGAGGTTAAAGTCATTTACGCCAGAAGAAAAGAGACGGCTGAAAGATTTGCAAAGGACTATGAAGTCCCTTTTTTCACTACCGATATGGAAGAAGCCATCGTTCATCCCGATGCAGAGTTTATAGTTATTGGACTCCCTAATAATTTGCACGAAGAAGCTGTTATGCTATGTGTCAAACATAAAAAAGCGGTTTTATGTACCAAACCTTTAGGCAGAAATGCAACTGAAGCCCTCCGAATGACTTTGGCTTGCGAAGAAGCTGGTATTTTTGCAGGCTATTTAGAAGACCTTTGCTATACCCCCAAATTTCTGAAATCACTTAAAAGTGTTCAGGCAGGTGCCATCGGTAGAATATTGTGGGCAAAATCAAGGGAAACTCATCCTGGTCCACATTCCGATTGGTTTTGGGATATTGAAAAGGCTGGCGGTGGCGCCGTACTGGATTTAGGATGCCATTGTATCGAAATCTCCAGAAGTTTTATTGGTAAAGATGTATTACCCGTAGAAGTAATGTGCTGGGCCGACACACAGGTTAAACCCATAGATGCAGAAGACCATGCCATTGGTCTGGTTAAATATGAAAATGGGGCTATTGGTCAATTTGAAGTTTCCTGGACATTTCGGGGAGGTATGGATTTGAGAGATGAAGTGATGGGTACCGAGGGTACTATCTGGTTAAATTCCTTTCTCAGGACTGGATTTGAAATGTACACAAGTGGAGCGGGAAATGCCTACGTTGCCGAAAAGGCTGAAAGCACATCGGGCTGGCAATTTCCTGTTGGGGATGAGGCGCACGAACTGGGTTATCCTAACATGTTTAATGATATGTTTGATTCCTTTGAAAAAGGCATATCTCCCCGCGAATCCTTTTACGACGGTTATGTGGTGAATGCCATTATTGATGCAGCTTATAAATCAGCCAAAACCAAATTGTGGGAACCCGTTGTGCTTCCACTTTGGAGAGGCCAGACAGGACTTTCAAAACCTTCTGTTTATGTTGATTTTGACGCACAGCACTGGTTCATTAAGGAAGAAATATTACCTAATGGAGATAAAAAAGTGATTTTGAAAAATAAGGAAACAGGGATAATTACAGAAAAAGTAACACGACAAGATTAGTTATCGTCCAGCTTTTATAATTGGCGTAGGTAACTTAATTTTAAAATGGCATGCTGCTCATTTTGATTTATGCCATCAAATCTTTCAAATCCTCGTTTGTTTAACACCAGATAAATGAACGAAAGAGGTCTGTATTCCCATGAAATACGAATGTTGTAATTTTTCAACTTGTTTTCTGCATTTTGTTGATAAAACCCCACCAGCTGAAGTCTTGGATTTAAGGCAAATCTTCCTTCAATACTAAATAAATCAATGGTTTCTGTAGTTTTATTCTCTCCTAAAGCCTTCACTATATTTCTATTCATCTTTCCTAACAAAGAAAAATGAGGAGATGGTGCAAATTGAAGCGACAGATTAAGGGAAGTTAACTTTCCGTCAAAATAGTTTCCCCAACTATAATCAGCAAATAAATTCAGTATTTTAGAGGGATCGGAACTTAAATAAATTTGATTCCTGACATAATTAAATGAGCCAGACTGAATACTAACCCCAAGAGGTTCGAAAGCCTCTGTTAAATTTTGATAAGTGAAATTGGCTCCATATCCAATAAATCCACCATTTTGAAAATTGAAAAATAGCGGCCATAAACTATATTGCCGTTCGATCAATTTTCCTGTTGATGCCTGATGATATATTTCTATGTTTATGCCAGGTTCATAAGCCCGAATGTATTTTTTAAAAGGTAATTTATTCCCCCTATAAAAAAGATTTATCCCAGGCGTTGTTCCAATTACATCGGTTCGGGAGACAAATCCTAATTCAGGATTAAAATCTTTATTAACAAT
>CAMDWC010000069.1 GCA_945878825.1 Haliscomenobacter hydrossis DSM 1100 | reverse complement strand
GTATTCCATAGGATTTTGCGAAAGCTGGAATTGACTGAAAGCAAAAGTATTATCAAAGTTCAGTTTTGACTGTGATTGTGGATCTGCTTTGTCTCCGTCGTACATATAATCGCAGATATCAACGCCCTCCGCAGCTAAGGCAATATCATAAGTATCTGTAGCTGAGCACATGGCAAACATAAAACCTCCGCCACCAACAAATTCTCTAATTTTTTTAACTACCTGAAGTTTCATTTGTGAAACCTTAGCAAAACCTAATTCAGCGGCGAGTTCCTCCATTCTGCGTTGATTTTCTCTGTACCAGGGAAAGGCGGAATATGTTCGGTAAAATTTTCCATACTGTCCAGTAAAATCCTCATGATGCAAATGCAACCAATCATAAGTAGCTAGTTTGCCTTGTACCACGTCCTTATCATAGATGGTTTCGTAGGGAATTTCAGCGTAGGTGAGAACCATAGTTACGGCGTCATCCCAAGGTTGAATTTTTTCTCCTGAGGTTTTAAATTCAGGGGTATAAACGGCAATTTTAGGCGCTTTTTCCAGTTTAATGGCATCCATATTTTTTTCTGGATTAGCAATTTCAGCCAACAGATTATCAAAAGCTGCATCCGAAAGCGTTTCAAAACTTACCCCTCTCGTTTTACATTCTTTTTCAAAGGTGGCACTATAGGGAAATGCAAAACTTCCTCCTCTATAGTTCAATAACCACCAACCCTCTTGCCCGGATTCTAATACCCAATAAGTAACGCCATAAGCTTTTAAGTGGTCTTTTTGACCCTCGAAATCCATAGGCAATAGAAGGTAGGAAGCTTTTGCTTGAATGGAAATCAAAAGTAGAAAAGAAATAAATAGACCCTTAATGGTCAGCTGGATATTCATATTTGTCCTTTTACTTAACATTGATAATTTCATATACAACAAAATAAGGTTTTTTGTGGTTCAAACAGTACATTTATCGTCGTAAAAAAAAATAAATGCAACAGCTGGTTTTTGAATATAGTGGTTGGTATGTCCTTATTTGTTTGTTGGTCGCCCTCACCGCCGCTCTCTTTCTTTATTTTCGAACAAATGAAATTCCGGAAAGTTATAAATTCTGGAAGTATGGTCTGGCATTTCTCCGTTTTGTTTCTGTATTCACCATCGCTTTACTCCTTTTATCTCCTCTTTGGCGAAGAAATATCACTAAACTTCAGAAACCTATTTTGGTGGTTGCCCAAGATGCCTCCACTTCGGTAGGCGGTTTTCTTAAAAAAAACGATCCTGATTATTTGTCGCAGCTAAATAAAATGGTTGATAATCTAAAAAAAGATTATCAGGTAGAAACTTTTTCTTTTGGTGAGAAAATGATTAATGAATTGCCAAATGAATTTTCTGACAGAGTAACCAATATTAGTGAGCTATTGGAAGAATTGTCTGCTCGTTTTGCAGGTAGCAAATTGGGTGGGGTGGTACTGGCGTCTGATGGTATTTATAACCAGGGAAGTAACCCTTTATATACCGCTGCAAAATTAGCTGTGCCTGTATTTACCGTGGGCCTGGGGGATACCTCAACAAGAAAGGATCTGATCATTAATCGCATTTTTCATAATCAAATAGTGTATGCAGGCGATGAATTGGAGGTGCAAATAGATGTTTTAGCAAAAAATCTGATAGGAAAAAGAAGTAAGCTCTCTTTGGTTGAGGTAAATGCGGGCAAAACCAGATTTTTAAAATCAGTAGATTTTAACATAGACAAATCTTCTTTTTTTAATTCTTTTTCATTGACCATTCCGGCCTCTTTACCAGGGACGAGATATTTGCGTTTAATAGCCTCACCCGTTGAAGGTGAAGTCTCAAAAGTAAATAATAGCCGCGACTTTGTTGTTACAGTGTTAGATGGAAGGCAAAAAGTACTCATTTTTGCTCAATCTCCCCATCCCGACATGGGTGCACTCCGACAGTCTTTTAGTGCTAATAAAAATATTGAAGTTAAAACAGCTTTTTTAGGTGATCCTGTCCCGAATTTTGCAGAATTTGATCTGATTATTTTACATCAACTCCCTGCACCTGGCCGCAACTTTGCTCCAGTAATCAAACAAATAAAAGATTTGGGGAAATCGCATTGGTGGATTACAGGGGCTCAAACAGACTTCAAAGCATTAAATGAATTTCAGTCTTTAAATAGTCTGAGAATTAATTCAAACCTGGGTGCTGAAAGCGAAGCTTTGTGGAACAAAAGTTTTAATTTATTCAATGGCGAAGCTGAATGGCCTCAAAAAACGGCGCGATATCCTCCCTTACAAGTACCTTTTGGTGATGTTGAAGCAATTAATGCCGGTCAGGTGTTGTTTTATCAGAGGATTAAAAACCTAGGTACTTCATACCCATTATTAACACTAGGGGAGAATAATGGTGTTAGAAGCGCCCTTTTTATAGGCGATGGCTTGTGGAGATGGAGATTAGCAAACTTTCAGCTGTACGAAAATCATGAGGTTTTTGACGGATTAATGGGGAAAATAACGCAATATCTTAGCGTAAAACGCGATAATAGAAGATTTAGAGTGACTGCGGGGAAACCAGTGTATGATGAAAACGAATCGGTTTCTTTTGTAGGAGAATTGTATAACGCGTCGTATGAACTCATCAATACCCCCGATGTTAATATGGAGGTAAGAAATGCCGACAGTAAAGAGTATAATTTTTTATTCAATAAAGTAGGGAAAGGATATCAACTTAACGCCGGAGTACTTCCCACAGGAAGCTATAGTTTTAAAGCTTCAACAAATTATAATGGAAAAGAATGGACCAGCGAAGGTCAATTTACCGTTCAACCGCTACAATTTGAATTCATAAATATAACAGCAGATCATAATATTTTGAAGGCAATAAGCACAGAGAGCGGGGGACAATTCTTCGGTCAAAAAGAATTGAATGAACTATATGCGGTAATTAAAAAGTCCGCAGGGCTAAAACCTGTGTTGATCACTGAAAAGAGCTCACAAACTCTATTAAGTATGCCGCTACTACTTCTACTATTGCTTGTTGCCCTTAGTTTAGAATGGGGGATAAGGAGGTATATAGGTATTTACTAATCCAATATTACCAGCTTACATCTTCTTCACTATTTAACTTAGGCTTGTTTTCTGGTGAAGGCTGATCTTTTGGGTAATCCTCGTCGAATTCTAATCCGTTCTCATACTCCTCATGACGGCGTGAAAACTCATCGTAGTCATAATTAGGCATCAGTTCCGTTTTGATGTAGGAAATGACATCTTCTAAATTGCCAATAAAGCGATTGAAATCTTCTTTATACAAAAAGATTTTATGTCGTTCATAACCTTCGTCATTAAAACGACGGGTACTTTCTGTAAGCGTAAGGTAAAAATCTTCACCTTTCGTCTTACGGACGTCAAAAAAATAGGTTCTTCTTTTTCCAGCTTTTACTTTAACGGAATAAACGCTATCCTGCTTACGTTGAAATTGATCATTTTCCACAATACATGATTTTAACTTAACGATTATATTTCTAATGTTTACAAATATAACTATTTAAGTAATTAATTTTATTTATTCGTTCATTAGATAGTTTTTTAAGATTTTTAACCGTTTTCATGTAATTTTTAAAGATTTTCAAAAAAAAAATAAAAATAAATAAAAAAAAAAATTACAAAAATTCACAAAAAAATACAGAATAAATTGAATTACAGTTATTTAAAACAAAAAAAGTAAAAAATGTATTTCACAACATGCTTAAATTGTCTTTGAAAAGCCTTGTGGGCTGTCGCATATTTGTATCATTGAAGGGAATATTGGGCAGTTGAGTATCAGAAAACGTTCTGATGAAAAGATTTGATTATGTTCATGGGATTATATTGTCGGGGTTTTGTCGTCCCGGAAATATTCGGGACGATAATTCCACTATTTAATCCTTGTTACAAGGCAAAAATGTTTGCCTGAAGATAAAGGTCCAGGGGTTTTTCCCCGATTACAATTTGAAAGTGTAAATATACACTCTTTCAGTTTATAAGGGTTCAAGTAGCGGTTTTTTATTAAAACTTTAATGTTTGTAAAAAACTGCTACAATGTCCTTCTCAAAATGTGTTTATGTTCATGGGATTATATATAAGTCGTGCCTAAAGGGACGACTTTTTTTTTGCCCATACCTCATCGTACTTTAATCCATATTTAGAATTTTTACCTATATTTAATTTATAATTAAATCACATGAAATATATTTTTCTCCCTCTTCTCATTTTATTCGCTTTTGCTTGCAAGACTGAATTACCCCAAAAGGATTATGCCCCTTTACAAGAATTATTTAAGGATTGGAGAGCTTTTGAAGTGCCACCCTTGCGGAATAATGCTCCTGATTATACCAAAGAAACCTTTAGCAAAAGGATGAAAGATTTTGAAATCCTTAAAAAAAGGTTAATCCATTTTGATACCACTGGTTGGCAGGTGGCTCAAATAAATGACTGGAAGATTATTTATGCTGAAATGAATGGCTTCGATTTTAATCATAGGATCTTAAAACCCTGGGAAAGAGATCCGGCTTTTTATAAATTATTATGGACTGAAAGAAGCGATGTGCCTGCTCATGAAGGTCCAACGCCCCATTATACCACCGAACTCTGGCAGTATGATTTCCCGTTGAACGCAATGGAAAGAAAAAAATTTATTAAACATATTAATAGGATTCCTCCTTTTTCTGAACAAGCTAAGTTAAATCTGACAGGAAACGCAAGGGATTTATGGATTGCGGGTATCAGGGATATTAATGGCCAGGCCGCCGATTTAAAAAGTGTGCTGGATCTTCCTGGTGTTTCTTCCGATGAATCTTTAGTTTCTGCCATTAAAGCGGCAATCGCTTCAACCAATGACCTGGAAAAATGGCTCATCGCGGAAACCAGCAAAAAAAATGGCCCATCTGGTATTGGAAAAGATAATTATTCCTGGTATTTGAAAAATGTTCACCTCGTTCCGCTAACCTGGGACGATGAGGTTCTACTACTCAAAAGAGAATTGGCAAGAGCCTGGAGTTCCCTGAAGTTGGAGGAACATCGCAATAGGAAATTACCACCTTTGGTGCCAGCTTCCTCTCCTGAAGATTATAACAAAAGGGCTGATGAAGCCGCAAAAAGCTTAATCTCTTTTCTTAAAGAAGCAGATATTCTGACCGTAAAAGACTATTTCGATCCGGCCTTAAGGGAGCATCTTGGAAAATTTGTTCCGGAAAATACAAGAAACTTTTTTTGGATCACCGCTCACCTCGATCAGCGTCCTCTTTTTTCTCATTTTTATCATTGGTTCGAATTGGCTCAAATGGATATTGAACCTCACACAAATCCTATAAGAAGAGATCCTTTGTTATATAATATTTTTGATTCCAGAAATGAGGGAATAGCTACTGCGGTAGAGGAAATGTATATGCAAGCCGGCCTATATGACGACCATCCAAGAGTTCGTGAAATCGTATATATCATGCTGGCACAGCGTGCTGCCAGAGGCCTGGGGTCATTGTACGCTCATGCAAACCTAATGGTTATGGAAGAGGCTGGGGGAATTCACTCAGAATTCACACCGAGAGGATGGATGAAAACGGAGAAGGAATTACGCATTTTTGAGCAACAACTGTATCTTAGACAACCAGGTTATGGTACCAGTTATATCACAGGAAAATATTTAGCCGAACAAGCTATGGCTGAATATGCTCAAAAATTAGAGGCCAATGGATTACCTTTTTCAATAAAAAGTTTCTTAGACAATTTAAATAAAATTGGAAATATTCCCATGGATTTATTTCGACAGGAAATTTTGGATACAGTTGGTAAGGAGTAAGAACTAATTCATCTGAAAGTGAGGAGAATATATTGGCACTAACTACTTGACATCATTTCATAAGGTTGAAATGATGTCAAGTACCTCTTTTTCAGTTAGTCCAGTTATCTGGGTAAGTGTTTCCACGGACATATTATTGCTTACACCCTTTTGTATGATTTCTACGATCATGGTTTTTTTACCTTCTTTCAGTCCTTCGATTCTTCCCTTTTTCAAACCTTTTAATTCCCCTTGCTTTAGTCCTTCCTCCTTTCCTTCTACTTTTCCTTCTTCAAAGGCGGTATCCATTGAGTTTTTTATATCCCGATAGAATTTTTTACTGTCCTCATAAGATTTAAGTTCTTCTCTTGTAAAATGAGCTACCTCGGCTATGGCAAATAATTTTTCAAATCTTTCTTCTTTTAATTGATCAGGTATTTTATTTAACTTGTGTAAATTTTTTAAAACGAATAACCATTTTTCAAAATTGGTGGATAATTCATCTATTTTTTTCTTGAATTTGGGCAATTCCAGATAAATGAAGGTAAGTTTATCATAAAATACTTTGCAGGTTTCTATATCTGTTAGCTTTACATCATATCGGTATTTATGGATATCTGACTTGTCTTCTTCAAAAACAAAATCGAGAATAGCTACCGTATATACCGCTTTTAATTTGAAGTCCCAATCGTTTTGCTTCGCTTGTTCCTGTATTGGAAAAGTGGCATAAAATAGGGTTCTATCCTTAAAATAAGATTGTTTAGCTTTCTGTAATTCAACGATAAATTTTTCTCCTTTCTCATTTTCACAATAAATATCGAATATGGCTCTTCTGTCAAGAGGACTTGATCCAAGATGTTCTGTATTTAAATAGGTTATATTTTTTATTGGGCCTTCCTGTTCTATGAGTAATTCGTTTAAAAAATCGAGGAGTAAAGGCTTGCTGGGTTTTTCCCCGAACAACTTTTTAAAGCCAAAATCAGTGAATACATTGACATACTTTTCTCTTGGTTCCATCATTATTTCTACATTATTTTCTAAATATAGGCTATTTAGCACTCAAAAGGGGGCATACCTAAAAATAGACTTCCCCTGATTTCTTTCATCACCGAAGGGCTTGACATCATTTCATAAGGTTGAAATGATGCTGAGTACCTCTTTTTCAGTTAGCCCGGTTAGTTGGGTAAGTATTTCCACAGAAATATTATTGCTTACACCATTTTGTATGATTTCTACGATCATGGCTTTTTTACCTTCAATGTACCCTGCCTTCATTCCCTCTTTCAGTCCTTCGATTCTTCCCTTTTTCAAACCTTCTATTTTACCCTGCTTTAATCCTTCCTTTTTCCCCGCTTCTTTTCCCTCTTTAAAAGCCGTATCCATGCAATTTTTTATGTCCCCATAGAATTTTTTACCATCCTCATTAGATTTAAGTTCTTCTCTTGTAAAAAATACATTGACATACTTTTCTCTTGGTTCCATCATCATTTCTACATTATTTTCTAAATATAGGCTATTTAGCACTCAAAAGGGGGCATACCTAAAAATAGACTTCTGTAGCGGTTCGAAAGGTGTTGGCATGCGCCTCAATAATATGTGATAATTGAGGTGAATATCCACCGCCCATGGTCACCACCAAGGGGATTTTATTCTTCTTACATATTTCCATTACGTATTTATCCCTTTTCCTACATCCTTCCCGACTTACAGACAAGCGCCCAAGCCGATCCGTTGTCAATATATCAACGCCTGCCTGATAAAAAATAAGCTCCGGTCGATGTTGATCTATTACTCTTGGCAAAATATTGAATAATATCTTTAAATAGGCTTCGTCTTCCGTTCCGTCGGGCAATCCTATGTCTAAATGTGATGCTTCCTTCCTGAATGGATAGTTCTTGGCCCCATGCATGGAAAAAGTGAATACCTGCCCTTGTCCATTGAAGATAGAGGCACTCCCGTTTCCTTGATGAACATCTAAATCGACGATCAATATATTATTAAATTTATTACTATGTATAAGATGATTTGCCGCAATAGCTATATCGTTAAATACACAAAAGCCTTCGCCCTTTTCTTTGAATGCATGATGTGTTCCTCCAGCCGCATTCATCGAAATACCATGTTTTATAGCATATTCAACACACTGCAAGGTGCCTGCCGCTATATGTCGTCCCCTTTCTACCAGCAGTGGGGTCATTGGAAATCCAATGGCTCTGATTTCTTTTTCAGATAGTGTTTGGTTCTTTAAATCTTCCCAATATTTTGCTGTATGAGTCAATAAAATAATTTCCTCGGAAATGGGATCAGGATGAAAAAATTGCTTATCCTGAACCGTTCCTTCATATATTAGTTGTTGTGGAATAAGGGAATATTTGTCCATAGGAAACCGGTGGCCTTTAGGCAGGGGATATTCATAAATGGGAGAAAAGGCGATTTGTAACATCTGCTTCCTTTTTTACGTTAAATATCCTTATTTTTGTGACTATTTTTACAAAAATATAGAAATATGCAGTGGAGTGACCAAGAATTAGCAAGAAGAGAAAACCTTGAAGAGGCGCGCAACTTAGGCCTTAATCCCTATCCAGCCATGGCCTTTCCGGTTAGCCATGTAGCTTCTGATATTTATAAGGGGTTTCCTGATAATCCGGAAAATTTTAAACAAGTAGTGCTGGCCGGTCGCATTATGATGAAAAGAATAATGGGTAAAGCCTCTTTTGCTGAACTGCAGGATAGTTCAGGTAGAATGCAAATATATATTGCCAGAGATGAAATTTGTCCGACGGATGATAAATCTCACTATAACTTGCTTTTTAAAAAAATATTGGATATTGGGGACTTTATTGGAGTGTCCGGGTATGTTTTTACTACCCAAACAGGTGAAATTACCCTGCATGTGCAGGAACTTACCTTGTTGAGTAAGTCCTTGAAGCCTCTGCCTGTTGTTAAAACTAAAATAGATGAGCAGACAGGGGAGGAACATACTTATGATGCTTTTACAGATCCTGAACTGCGTTATCGCCAGCGTTATGTAGATCTTATCGTCAATCCTTCTGTCAGAGAAACTTTCAAAAAAAGAAGTAAAATTATAACGGCTATGCGCCGGTTTTTTGATGACCGCGGCTGGCTGGAAGTGGAAACGCCCGTTTTACAACCTATGCACGGGGGCGCAGCAGCAAAACCTTTCAAATCTCATCATAATACCTTGGATATGCCTCTGTATTTGCGTATCGCCAATGAGCTGTATCTGAAAAGATTAATCGTTGGCGGTTTCGATGGCGTATATGAAATTGGGAAAATGTTTCGTAACGAGGGTATGGACAGAACCCATAATCCCGAGTTTACTTCCATGGAGATTTACGTCGCTTACAAAGATTATGTTTGGATGATGGAAATGGTGGAGCAGTGTCTCTCTTACATTACCTTTTCGGTCAATGATGGCAAAACAAAAGTTCCCGTTGGTGAGCATGAAATTGAATTTGCCGGGCCTTACAGACGTCTCACTATGTTCGATTCAATATTGGAATATACAGGGATAAATGTCTCCGAATTAGATGAAACCGGACTGAGGGCTGTTTGCTCGTCTTTGGATATTCAAGTCGATGATACCATGGGTAAGGGGAAGTTAGTCGATGAGATTTTTGGAGCTAAAGTGGAAAAAAATCTCATCCAGCCTACCTACATTACGGATTATCCTATTGAAATGACGCCTTTAGCGAAAAAACATAGAAGCAAAGAGGGGCTCGTTGAACGTTTTGAACTTTTTGTTAATGGTAAGGAAATTGCCAATGCTTACTCAGAGTTAAATGATCCGATTGACCAAAGAGCGCGTTTTGAAGATCAATTAACATTAGCCGCAAGGGGCGATGAAGAAGCAATGGCCCTCGACGAAGATTTTCTTCGTGCTCTCGAATATGGTATGCCTCCTACCTCTGGATTGGGTATTGGTATAGATAGACTAACCATGCTTTTGACAAATAATGCGTCCATTCAGGAGGTATTGTTTTTCCCTCAGATGAAACCTGAGAAAACAGAGACCACCGTTTCGACAAATCTTTCCTTTCCCGAGGCAAATGTTCCCGAGGAGTGGGTTTCTCATTTATTTTCCTTAGGTTATACAAATAAAGAAAAAGTATTGGAAGCTGGCATTGGAAAAGTAGCGAACGAGCTAAACGGCTGGAGGAAAAAGAAAAAGTTAGAACTGAAGGGGGTAAGCCCCGAACTGGTCAAGGAATGGTTTTCTTGATTTTATTTCTTGCTAAATTTCTTGTGAAACTTTAATAAATGATGTGAATCATTCTCGTTGTATAGGTACAGCAGAATGGTTCGCCTTTTTCGTCGGTCCAATGGAAATAATATTTTTAGCGGATTGTGGCAATAACCGTTGTCGTCAAATAGTAAAATTTGCTTGTTACGGGTAGATAACCGGAAATGAGCAAGCTCTTCTACATCCATAGGTATGGGTATATCACCATACCCTTCCTCCTGAAGGAATGATTTAACCATGTCATAACTCTTTCTGAGCGAAGATCCTGAAAAAGTTGTATGATATTCATACCCATCTGATACTCCCCCTAAATAATCAGAACCCGCTGCTGGAAAGGATTCACGTAACCTCATGGCTGATTTCTCGTTTAATTGGCTAATATAGATAGAATTCTGTCTTTTTCTTAGGAAAGTAATTACCAAAATAATTATATCTTTAACCTCAAATGCGGATATTGGCCGACATGGAAGAACTACGATTTAAAATCAGGGATAAAGGCCGCTTTGGGTTCATGGATGAACACGGTAATGTGGTCATAGAACCTCAGTATGTCGAGGCAGAAGATTTTTATAACCTTTATGCCAAGGTAAAACTCAATGACCATTACGTGCATGTCGATTTATTGGGTAGGCTGCTAATCAAACAATTATACAAGTTTATTGGCTATTTCGAGGAGGATCTCTCAAGGGTCAGACTCATAAAACGATGGGGTTATATCAATGGTAAAGGAGATGAAGTTATCGAAGTGAGTTATGACGATGCTTTTGATTTTAGCAATGGTCTCGCTGCCGTTTCTTTAAATAATCAATTTGGATATATTAACAAGGAGGGAAAGGTGGTTATCTCTCCAAGATTTAATTGGGCGGGTGATTTTAAAGGGGAATTAGCCCCCGTTCAATGGTTCGGAAAAAGTGGTTTCGTTGACAAAAATGGCTTGTTTATTCTTAATACGCCCTTTGAAAAATGTTTCCCTTTTCAGAAAAATGTGGCAGTTGTCCTTCATGAAAATTTATGGGGACTGATAGATTTACAAGGCAATCTGCTTTTACCTCCTCAGTTTCCTTACTTTTCAGGTTCTACCAATGGGGAGTTTTTCGATGATATGGCCATTTTTAAAGTGGATAATAAATTTGGCTTCGTTAGTATAAAGGGTGAAATTGCTGTTCTACCCCGTTACGAATCTGCTGGCGATTTTAGTGAAGGCCTCGCACCCGTTCAATTGCATGGAAAATATGGTTACATCAATAAAAATGATGAATTAGTTATTCCTTTTATGTTTGAAGATGCTGGTCTTTTCTCGGAGGGTCTCGCACAAGTGAAACAACATAAACAATGGGGCTTTATTAATCCCGCCGGTGAATGGTGCATTCCTCCTAAATTCGATCAGGTTATGCCTTTCAAAAATGGTCTGGCATGGGCTGAAAAAAAATCAAATTGGGTGTATATTAATCAGTCTAATGACATTATTTGGAAAGAACCGGACCTTCACTCATAACAAATAAAAAAAGAGACCCCATTTCAGGATCTCTTATCAAAAATTTTATTACTCCAGGTTCTTCTAAATTACTCCTTTTTTACGAGTAATTCATCTAATTTCTTTATTAAAATAT
The DNA here is from genome assembly GCA_945878825.1 of Haliscomenobacter hydrossis DSM 1100. GTDB lineage: Bacteria > Bacteroidota > Bacteroidia > Chitinophagales > Saprospiraceae > BJGN01. The sequence continues at coordinate 1,219 of CAMDWC010000069.1, read as the reverse complement.
CATGATTATTAGGAGAATTTCCTAATATCTTTGAAACGATATTTCCTTTCTGATCAATTAAATATTTTGTTGGATATCCCATAATATCATACAATTTTACAATGTCGTTCAGATTAGCATCATAAAGTACGTTGGGCCATTGAATAGCATCTTCTGCAATAGCCTTTCTCCATGCTGCATCCTGTTGCTCCTTGCTCTTTCCTTTACTTACCGCTTCATTTGATATACCGACAATTTCAAAACCCAAAGATTTATACTTTTCATAAGCCTCTTTTAATTTTGGATGACTTTGTCGGCAAGGAACACACCAGCTTCCCCAAAAATCTAGTAGCACCACTTTACCTTTCATAGCGGCAATGTCCACGGTAGCTCCATCGAAGCTGGTTTGTACAAAGGTAACGGCAGGCTGACCTATAGCGGTATTTTTATTGATTTGAATTTTAATACCCAGGTCTTTAGCTGTTTGCGACGCTTTATATTTTTCATCCAATGCCTTGAACTTTTTATCCAATGCGTCAACGGGTAGCACAAGGAATAAACCTTGAAGCATTAAAATACTGGAAAATGCGGCAGGATATTTGTCAATATATTGCACTCTCAATTGTTGATTTTTCCTTCTCAACGCTGTTGACGCGTCTTTCAATGCTGCAGTACCCGCAGTGTCCTTTGCATTGGCTTTAGTATTTTGCTCCTTTTGAATTTCCCATACTCCTAACGATATAGGTAGGTCTTCAGCTCTGAATTTTTCATAAATCAAGCTTTCTTCATCATTGGTTACTATCGCAGAAGTCCATATCTCCTTTGCATAACCATTTATAACAAAACTACCATTTGTCAACATGAACATCAAAGCAGGAGGAAGAGCAATCGCTTTGCCAATCCTCAAATAGAGACCGGTATCCAAGACCTCCATCCGCACCAATTGGGGGTCAACTGTTTTTCCTTCCCACAATATATAATCCTCTTTTTTTGGCGTAAGGGTATCCACTTTTGTTTTCCCATTCACAATATGGCTAACTCTTACCTTATTATTTTTAAGGCCAACAAGGTTTAATTCTACCTTAAATTGGGATTGGGAGTGAAGTAAAAAAGGTAAAACGCAAAAAATAATGCCAAAAAGTTTGTTCATTTCTTGATGATTAAATGATGAAATTAGTTTCGTCTACAAATTAAGGATTATCTACCATATTTGGATTGTATTGAAGAATCTGCGGGGGAA